>JACWAM010000089.1 GCA_014874265.1 Thermoleophilia bacterium
ATTAAGCGGCTAACGCGAGATTATTGTCTGCGTTTACTTTAGGTTTTCCGGCAGTTTTACGAGCCCGCCGGAAGCTCGGCTTGCTGCTCCCGTCCAGATTGACCCCGTCGAAACCAGGTCGCCCCCATAGACGGCACCGCATGTTGAATCTATTTAATCCAAGCAACGGAATTTTGAATAAGCACTAACACTAGTATTATACCTCGCCCCGACCCCGGGGCGCCAATCCCCCGGGAGGGCAGGAAAAGATTGACCAAACGCCCGACCATTCGGGCAATCGGGCAATTTCATTATATCGAATTGCAGGTATTTTTACGCGTTTAAATTCATCCAGAATTCGTCCAAATTATGGTTTACTTATTAAAAAACTGGTCAGGATAAAGATTATAAGTTGCAACTTTTTAGGAAAACGAAAAAAAACGGAGGAATGAAAAATGGAAGCGAGCAGAATACAAGAAGAGGGAAGTTGGTACCAGGAATCGATGCCGCGGAGCGCAGTAAGCGCGTTTCGGAAACGCATTAGTGGCGGGGCGATTGTCGCCGGCGCATTAGTGGCGCTGGCGCTTGAGTTGCTGTTCGTCGCATTTGGCAGTTTTCTGGGGGTAGGCGCCTCGTCGGTGGCGTCGCTCACAGGCCTGAACGGGATTCTGACCTCGGTGGGCGTCTGGGTTGCTGTCAGCGCGGCAGTCGCAACGTTGCTCGGCGCCTTGGTGGCCGCAGCCCTGGAGAAAACGCCGGTGTCCCTTAACGGGCTCTGGCAAGGGCTGACTACTTGGGGGCTTTTGATTGTAGCCGGCATAACCCTGGGCATTCTTGGCTTCACGGGCATTCTTGGCTTCGGCATAAATGCCACCTCATTAATTAATGCCTACGTGCCCAACGTGACCGCTATTACGCCCGGAGACATCAGTCTCGCCGGCAGTATCGCTTCTACGATGAATGGCTGGTTTCTCGTGGGAGCGATTGCGAGTCTGTTTACGGCAGTCTTCGGAGGCTGGGTCGGTGCGTCGATGAATATGCGGATGCGCGGTGAAGAGGCTGCCATGGAACAAGAAAAAGTGCGTCCAGAGGAGTATCGCCGGGCCGCCTGAGAAGGGCTGTGAAATAACGTGGCAGTAAAGGACCGCCAGATGGCGGTCCTTTCTCGTGCCTTTTCTTTCGCTTGTAATTCGGGGTAGTTAGCAATTGCCGCAGTTAACCGGCAGTTAATAATTAATCGCAAGCCGGCCTTTATTTTTGCCGCTCTTTCAGCCCTCGTTCCATCTCCCGCCGGGCCTCTTTTTCAGCCATTGCCCGCCGCTTGTCAAAAAGTCTCTTGCCCCTGGCGAGGCCGATCTCAACCTTGGCGCGTCGGTTGCGAAAGTAAAGTTTTGTGGGCACAAGCGTGTATCCTTTTTCCCGGGTCTTGCCGATCAGGGAGCGGATCTCGCGTTTGTGCAACAGCAGTTTTCGGGTACGATCCGGATCAAGGTTGAAGATGCCTCCCTGCTTGTACGGGCTGATGTGCAGCCCGACAATAAACGCTTCCTCCCCTTTGATCGCGGCGTAGCTGTCCTTGAGGTTGGCGCGCCCTGCCCGGAGCGACTTCACCTCGGTGCCGGACAACTCCAGCCCTGCCTCATAAGTCTCGTCAATAAAAAAATCATGATAAGCCTTGCGATTGGTGGCGATTGGTTTTATGTCGTTAGCAGTCATTTACTATCTGGTAAGGCAGAGAAGCTGCCCGCTGTTTGCTGGGTCGCGGTTCATTCTTTATTCTATCCTGACCCGCTTTTTTTGAGCAAAGTGCTCTGAAGTGCTCCGAAAGCCGTGGCTTGCCTCCCGGAGTGTCTGGCATTATGCTGCCAGAAGCGCGAATTTCCAAGGGGCTTATATGAAGACCGTCAAGAATGTTTTCCGCCGCAAACTCAGGGCTTTCCTGACTATTTTTGGGATCACGATCGGCATTTTTGCGCTGGTCGTGATGGGATCGCTGGCGGAAAAAATTACGCTGCTGGTCAACGGTGGCACCCGCTTCTACGCCGATAAGGTGACCGTGAGCCAGGGAGGCTCCGCCGGTTTTAGCGTGAATCCGATTTCTGTGGACAGGATCCCTGCAATACAGGCGATTCCGGGTGTCCGGCTGGCCTCAGCCGGGATTACCCTTCCGCTGGACAAGGAGCAAAGTGCTTCCTTCGGCGTACCGGCGATGATCAGCGCTTCTGATTTGCGGGGACGGAACCTCGAGAGCTTCAAGCTGACATATTCACAGGGACGGGAGCTGTCCCCGGATGACCAAGGCAAGGCCGTCGTCGGCGCTGATTTGGTACAGAAGCTCAATGCCCGCGTGGGAGGATTCATCAAGGTCCGCGGCCGCAGCTTCCAAGTGGTTGGAATACTGGAAAAGACCCTGACGATTCCGGATGATGCCGTGATCATTCCTTTCCGCGACGCCCAGAACATCTTTTTCAACGATCTGCCGGAACTGGTACAGAAAAACATCAACCCCGATATGCTGGCCACCGGTTTGACCATCTATCCCAAACCTGGCGTGAACCCTGATAAGCTGGCGGAGGAGATCGGCAAGAAGTATCCGCAATATGACGCCATCGGCCCCGCCAAGTTCCAGCAGCAGGTGACGAATTCGACTCACATCTTCACCACGATTGTTTTTGGAGTGGCGCTGATATCGCTGCTCGTGGGCGGCCTGTCGGTGATAAACACGATGACGATGTCGGTGTACGAGCGCACGCGCGAGGTGGGCATCCGCAAATCCCTGGGCGCCTCCGATGGCCGGATCATCCGCCAGTTCCTGGGTGAGTCCGCTTTTATCGGCGCCGTCGGCGGCATCACCGGGCTGGCGCTTGGCTGGCTGTTTGTACTGGTGGCCAACAAGGCGGGTGAAGCATCGGGAACGGTTATATTCTTGTTGACCACGCGTCTGGCAATCGGCTCGATTGCGTTCGCAATCGTTCTCGGCGTTTTCAGCGGCCTCTATCCCTCCTGGCACGCTGCCCGGTTAAATCCTGTGCAGGCCTTGCGTTATGAATGATGGTGGCGTCATTCTCCGGGTCCGGGCTTTGTACAAGACCTATGAACTGGGCAAGGAGAACCTGGTGCGAGCTCTCCGAGGGGCCTCCCTGGAGGTCGCCTGGAGCGAGATGCTGGCGATCATTGGCCCATCCGGCTCGGGGAAATCAACCGCCATGCACATCATGGGATGTCTGGACACGCCCGACCAGGGAGAGGTCTGGCTGGAAGGAAGGCGTGTTGACAAACTAAAGAGGCGTGAGCTAAATCACGTGCGTAGCAGGCAGATTGGCTTTATCTTTCAGGGATTTAACCTGATCCCGACTTTCACGGCGGCGGAAAATGTCGCCCTCGCCTGTGAATACGCGGGCATGCCTCGCCGCAAGGCGAAAGCAGCCGCCGCCCGGGCACTGACCGGTGTTGACCTTGGTGACCGTCTGAGCCATCATCCCAGCGAGCTGTCCGGAGGCCAGCAGCAGCGGGTGGCGATCGCCCGGGCTCTCGTGAACGAGCCGGCCATCATCCTTGGCGATGAGCCCACCGGCGATCTCGACACGATCAATTCCCGGGAGATCATGCAGATGATGCGTGATATCAACAAATCGACAGGAACCACGTTTGTGCTGGTAACGCATAACCCCGAAGTCGCGGCCACCTGTGACCGCACGGTGTGCATGCGCGACGGTGTCGTCCTTGCCGATGAAGAATGCCGCCCGGGCTGAGCCGGGGGCTGGACCGCGCCGCCTGAACGATTCTGCAGCTAACGCACGGGCTCCAGTTCTACCTTTCCTCTGAGCTTGTCAATCCGGACAACCCGCACATTGATAACGTCTCCCAGCCTCCAGGTGCGTCCGCGCCGGCGGCCGACGAGCGAGCCGCCCTTTTCGCTGATGGCAAAATAGTCGCCCCAGAGACTTCTGGCCGGCAGATAACCCTCGTAAATCTGCTCGAAGCGGATGAACAGGCCTGAAGGGATGACGCTGATAATCTCGCCCGCGAACTGCCTGTCCCAGCCTTCCTCGAATAACAGGCGGTCCAGCAGAAAAGCCAGGGCCACATCGTCGCCCAGATGCTCGGCCGCCGCCGCCCGCCGCTCTGCTTCCGAGCTGCTTTCCGCGACCTCGGCGGGATTGGGGCAGGCGCTTGACTTGCCGGCGCCGTCGTGGTGCAGCTCCCTTAGCAGCGCCCGGTGGACAACCAGGTCGGGGTAGCGGCGAATGGGTGATGTGAAGTGAAGGTAAGCGGGGGAGGCCAGGCCGAAATGGCCGAGGTTTTCTTCGAGATAGCGCGCCTGTTTTAACGATCTGAGGACGATCTCGCCAAATGCGGACCGGCTGCGCTGCTGCTCCTTCAGGAGCCGCGGGAGTGATTTGACCAGCTCGCGGACGGCCTCGGCCGCCTTTGCGGGCGATCCTGTTTTCAGTGAAAAGGAGGGCGTCGGGATTCCGAGATCTTCCAGAGTATCAAACAGGGCGTCCACAGCCGCAGCGTCCGGGTCTTCGTGGACGCGGTAGACGCAGTCGTTCTGCCTGGACTCGAGAAAACCGGCGACCGCTTCGTTGGCGGCGATCATAAACTCCTCGATTAGCGAATGCGATTCTGACTCGGGCCGGGGCCTGGCGCTCAGTATCTCACCGTCGGGAGAAAGCCGGAACTCCGGCTCGAATGTGCTGATGTTAAGGGCGCCCCGCTGATGGCGGGTCCTTTTGAGCACGCCGGCTAGGCGGCGTGCCTCCAGCAGGAGCCGTCTGATTTCAGCCGGGAAAGCCTCGCGACCAGGATTTTCGTTTTCCGTCGGAGCGCCCGCGCCGGCGAGGCCGGCCCCCGGAGCCGCTGCTGAACCAGCGGCCTTAAAAAAATCATCCACCTCATTGTAGGTAAGCCGGCGCCGGCTCCGGATCAGGCTCCGGTAAAACCGGACCTCCTTGAGGACAGGGGGTTCTCCTTTCGCCCCGTTTTCCGGCCGGAAGCGGTTTCTGCCCGCCGGACGTTCTTTCCTTCCGGAGCCGTCATGCGGGGCGAAATCACCACCGGCCTCTCTGTCACCGCCGTCAGGCTGCCCGCCGGCAAAAACCATCTCCACCGTAACGGTTTTTCGGGGAACGCCCGGACGCAGGCTGCAAGCATCGCTGGAATAAACCGGGGGCAGCATGGGCTCTACCAGGACCGGCAGGTAGACGCTGTTTGATTTTTTTGCAGCTTCCCGGTCAACAGCGGATCCGGCGCTGACATAATAGCTGACATCTGCTATATGTACGTAAAGGGTCAGCTCTCCCGGCGCGGATCCTTCCAGAGAAATGGCGTCGTCGTAATCGCGGGCTTCATCCGGATCGATGGTTACGGTGGCAAGATTAGTGAGATCGCACCGCCGGGCATCCTTCTTTTCTGCCAGGCGGGCACGGCCGACGGCTTCATCCAGCGCCTTTGATGAAAATCCGCGCGGGAACTGAAACCAGGCCATGATGCCTTCCATGATGGTGGCAAGTGAAGACGCCTTTCCCAGGGAGCGGGCAACTTCTCCCCGGCCGCGCCCGGCAGGCCTGAGGACCACAAGATCTCCCGGCCGGGCACCATGGAGCGCCTTTCGGCCGATAAAGACGCTATTTTCGCTGCCGAAAGCAGCTTCCGCCTCATAAATCTTTCCCCGCTTCTTTAACGTTGCCACCCGGGGGAATTCATTGAGGTTTTCGGGCTTGCGAGCCATCGCCGAAACGGACCTGAGAAAATCAGGGAGCCAGCGCCTCCAGGCCGCGCTCGATGACCTCATCGGCGGGGGTGTTCGGGTTATCGGTCGCCTGGATATCAGGCTGGATGCCGATCTTGTTGATATTGGCGCCGCTGGGCGTGTAATAGCTGCCGGAGGTGAACTTGAGAGCCCCGCCGTTGCCAAGCGGGTCAAGGCTCTGGACAACCCCTTTACCAAATGTCTTCTGACCGATCAAAAGACCGCGATGATCGTCTTTGATGGCGCCCGCGACGATCTCGGAAGCGCTCGCCGTGTACCCATTGACGAGCACGACCAGGGGGATGGTCGCGTTGGCGCCGCCCTGAGCGTTATAAGTTTGTTTGCCGGAGTCCCGCCCGGCAACGGAGACGATAACGCCGCTCTTGATAAAGACACTGCCGACGCTGACCGCCTCATCCAGCAGCCCGCCACCGTTATTGCGCAAATCGAGAATGATTCCCTGCGCTCCCTCCTTTACCAGCTTGTCATCGGCGGCCCTGACCTTGGTGCCGGCCCCGACGGAAAACTGATCCAGCCGGATATAGCCAATCTTCTTGCCGTTATGGTCAAGCATCTTGTCAGATTCGATCGGTAGAGCCAGCGATTTGCGGACGGCCGATTTGTCGAATTCCTGCTGGCCTCTTTTGATGCGCAGCGTCACGGTGGTTCCTTCTTTCCCCTTCATGGCGGCCTCCGCCTGGTCGGCGGTTTTACCGCTTAAGGATTGGCCGTTAATCGCGATGATGAGATCGCCGGCCTGGATGCCGGCTTGCTGAGCGGGAGAATTGTCCAGGACGCTGACGACCGTCAGATCGCCGCCCTGCGGCTCGATGGTAACGCCTATGCCTACGAAAGTCCCCTGGGTCAGGTCTTCAAATTGTTGATATTCATCAGGAGTAAAATACTCGGTATACGGGTCGTTCAAACTGCCGACCATGCCGTTGATGGCGGCGTTATCCAGGCTGGAATTATGAACGGGCTGGTAATAACCGCTATCCAGGATCCCCTCTATCTGAGACCCCAGCTGCACCAGGTTGCTTCCGGGAAAGAAAAAAGAGCGGACGCTTTCAGGCAGGATGCCGGCAACGGGAGCGATGCGGTAATAATGCCCACCCCAGTAAAGCCCGAAAAGAGCTCCCAAGACGAACGCCATCCAGACCGAGAATACTATAAGAAAACCCTTGAAACCGCTTGGCATACAAGCAAGGGTAGCTGCTTTAATGTGCCAGTGCAAACGGCGGCCGCTTTCGTTCAGGGCTGCGTTTCCAAAATGGGCCACGGCCGGTCCAAGAATCGGGAACACGAACCACTTCCTTGCAATTCCTTGACAACTTAGGCAACCGGGTATTAAATAATACTGCCATCATTAGGGTATGCGTGTGTTATTTTGGTGAAGGAAGCAAGGGGCTGTGGGTTTACAACTGGGCATTGCTTAAGCCTTCAAGTCTTGTTTTTCCGGCACACGCTTGGGTCATGGAGAAGAGGCACAATCCTTTTTTTATCTCTTGCTAACGCGTCGGCGGCTCGTTCCCCGGACGCTTAACTTCGGATTTGGCACAACACAAAGGAGGATGGGGTATGGCAGATGCCGTAACAAAATCTAGGCACAAAATTTACGCTATCGGGGTGCTTGGCTTCGTGGCGATCCTTTCGATCCTGTATCTTTTGTCTGCACCCGTGTACATTTACATTGTTGTTTACATGTGGTTTGGTTTCCTTTATGGCATTTTGCAGCAGTACGGCAGGTTTTGCTTTGCCTCTGCGTTTCGCGACCTGATTATGGTCAAGGTGCCGCGGATGTTCGTCGGCATCATCATTGGCCTGATCATGTTAAGCATTGTCAACTCGTATATTGTCGCGGTTTATCCTGACAAGTACATCATTGAATCAATTGGTTTTCATGGACTGCTAGGCGGCATCATCTTCGGCCTGGGCATGGTCTTTGCCGGAGGCTGCGCCACCGGCAGCCTTTACAAAACCGGGGAAGGCAACATGATTTCCTTCACCGTGCTCCTGTCGCTTGCTTTTTCCCAGGCCATTTTTAACGCGACAGTCTTCGACTGGTTCAAGGCTCACTTTATCACCGGCAAGACGCTGAATGACTGGGGCGTCACCAAGCTTCTGTTTGGTGGCGTCGGCAATCCAAATGCAAAGTATTCTTTCTGGCAACACCTGGTGGGGGATACCCTCATCAACGCGGTTCTCGTCGGCCTGGTGCTGTTGATCGGCGTTTATATCTTTGTCGTGCGCAAGCCGTACCTCAAGCGCCGCACCAGACAGATAGCCGCTACCGTCGGAGCTACGGCCGACGGCGGCACCGTCAAGACCGGCTTCAAGGACGAGCTGGCCGGCTTCTGGTCAATGATCAGCGCCTCGCGCCGCACCTCGATTGCCGCCGTCCTCATTGGCATCGTGGCCGGCGCCCAGATCTTCACGCTGGCCTGGCTCCAGAATCGTTACAACTTTACCAATTTTGGCCAGGTGCTGGCGGGTCAGCCGGCGGTTCATCAGAAGCTGCCCAACGGGAATCCGGTAGCCGCCAAGGTTCCATCCAGCTGGCCCAAGACACACGCGACCTACCCCGCCGTATCTCACAACAATACTGTTTTTGATCCGGGTTACTGGTATATCACCACCCAGGAAGCCATGTTTGGCGGCTGGGTGCTGCGCCATGTCGGTTTTTCCATGTCGAACAACTCCTATTTTGGCCAGGACAATGGGCTGCCCAATCCATGGCTCAGCCCGGCGCTCCTGCTTTCCATCGGATTGATATTCGGGGCGGCTTTCAAGTCCCTGACGGCGAGGGAGTTTAAGTGGAAATTCCCCCACTCCAAGGCGCAATGGGCCTACGCCGTTGGCGGCGGCAGCCTGATGGGAATCGGCGCCCGTGTCGGTCTGGGCTGCAACATTGGCGCTTTTTACGGGCCGGCTGCTTTTGGAAATCCAAGCGCATGGGTTTTCTTTGTCGGACTGTTCGTCGGAGCCGCGCTGTCGGCAAAGTATATTAACTACTTTGCCAACCGGATGATGGCTTCCGATGACATGGACTTCGATATCAAGTTATAAAAGATTAGCAGCACAGACCAACAGCTTAATCGGCCTTGTTTTAGGAGGTGAAACGCTTTGAAATTCAACAAGCTCGAAGACGGCAAATACGAGCTGGACGTAACGGGGTATGTCTGTCCGCATCCGCAACTATACACCCTTAAGTGTATGGACAAGTTGCAAAAGGGCATGGAGCTGGATGTTCTGATAGACAATCCCTCTTCGGTGGAGTCGGTTACCCAGGCCTGCAGTGGCAAAGGGTACGAGGTTCTCGAGAAGACAAACCCGAAGGCGGGTGTCACCGCTCTGAAAATCCAGAAATAAGAGCCTGTCCCGATAGGCGCATCTACCGGGATAAACTTTGATTTTCGCTGGGTGCGGCGGCTACGGAAATGACACTGTAGCGCCGCGCCCTGTTTTTTTGCGTTTCTTGAGTTATCTCACGGGCAATAATATAATCACGCTCCGGGCTGTCCTTACTCAAGGGGCGGGACAATACAACGAAGGATGGAGGTAGTGATGGAGGTAGTGATATGAGCAAACTTGGGATTCTTGTCAACTCCGATAAATATCTGGAAGATGTTGTCGGGCTTGCCAGGGCAGCGAAAGCGAAAGGTCATGACGTGACCATTTTTGGCATGGACGACGGCACGCTGCTGATTGCTGATATCTGCAATCAGCTTGGTGAGACAGCTGAGGTCTCATACTGTGAGCACAGCGCCGGCCCACGGGGCGTCTCCGATGTCGAGGGGGCCAAGTCCGGCAGCCAGTACCAGAATGCGGTAATGATGCATGAAGTTGACAAGGTGGTGGTCTTCTAATGGCCGACGCCAAGAAAATTGCAGTCATAATCAGGGACAGGCAGGATGAGGCGCTCCGGATGGCGGTAGGCCTCACGCTCGAGGGCGATGAAGTTACCGTCATCAACATAGGCGATCCGATCGAGCATCATGGCGACAACGATCTCAATGTTGAGACGCTTGGCGACCTCGAATGCGGCCGGATTTCGGTTAATGAAGCCGATGAAGGATTCGAACATATGACCATGCAGAACTTACCCCAGAAGCTGCTAGAGTTCGATCACGTCGTCCCTTACTAATTCCAGGCCAAGGCTGGCGGCAGTCAGACGCCGCTAATCCGAACAGGGGTTTTTTATGAAAATATTGCACATTATCAAGGAATTTACCGAAACCGGCAACGTCGATACCATCATCGAAGATCAGGAGGGGCCGGAAAACGAGGTTACCGTCGTGCGCCTAAAGCAGGATAAAGACTACGACAAGCTCGTTGATCTCATTTTCTCCAGCGAACAGGTCTACACCTGGTAAGGTTCACAGGAGCCTTAAAAGCATTAAAAAAGGCCCTCCTGACGGAGGGCCTTTTGGCATCAGCAACAATTACAGTATTCGCACATTTGTGGCCTGAGGGCCTTTCGGCCCTTCAGTTGGCTCGAAGCTCACTTTTTGACCCTCGGCAAGCGTCTTGAAGCCATCGCCCTGGACCTCGGAAAAGTGAACGAATAGATCGCTGCCGTTCTCCTGCTCAATAAAGCCGTAGCCTTTCTGGTCGGAGAACCATTTGACTGTTCCTTCCGGCAAGGTTTTTCCTCCCTTCAAATTTCCCGTGGAAGCGTACTCGAACCTCGCCAAAGCATCAGTCCAGCACTGCAACCCAATTATCTTTGCCCGGCCAGCGGACACCATAACTATAACGTAAAACAGTTTGCTTGGCAATCTGGAAGTGTCATTTTCCCCCTGGTGAGCTGGCGGGCCGTCTTACGATGGTGTTGGCCACCATTGGCGCCACTTTAAAAAAACATCGTCCCGATAGGTTGTGCCCGCAAGACCGGGAAAACATCAAGGCCTTATATTTTGAGGAACCGTCTCAGAGCCAGGGCGCTGCCGACCGAGCCCAGCAAGATGCCGCCGCCGATGATCGATAGGAGCAGCCAGCCGGTGGGGACAGCCTCGGCACCGAGGAAGGAAAGCTGTGAACTGATGACATCAATAATCGAATTTTGTACAACGATCACCAGGATCACGGCCGCGGTGGCGCCAAGCAGCCCGGTAAAAACACCTTCCATCACAAACGGCCAGCGAATGAACCAGTTGGTGGCGCCAACCAGCCTCATGATCTCCACCTCGCGGCGACGGGCAAAAATTGACAGCCTGATTGTGTTGGAGATGAGCAGCACTGAAGCCACGGCTAGCAGAATTACAAAACCGCTGCCGCCGATGAGAGTATAGTTGGCCACCGCATTCACGCGCTCCGTGGTATCGCCGCCGGTCTTGACCCCGTTTTCACTGTAGATGTCGGTGCCCTTGGTGTGGGCTTCGGCCTTAGTGCCTGCCTGAGCGCGGGCGATGCTCATCGTGTCCCCGTTCGGATTGTCCGTGATACGCATGACTTCGTTATCAATGTGGAAGTACATGTCCTTGGTGAACTGCGCCCCGCCGCCGGCGGTCACGGTCATGTTCGTTGCGCCGTCGCTCAGATCGCCAGCCAACGTGATTGGATTGTCGGCCGAATCGGCGACCGGGCTGTTGTCAACGGCCTGGTTATTATAAAAACGGCTGGCGACGAGACTTGTCTGGTTGGTATCCTTCAGGAAGATCTCGTACGAAGCCGGCAGCGGGTTGCCGGAAAGAGCCGCCAGCACGTCTTCATGACCTTTCATGCTATCGCGCAGCCTCTGGAGCGCTTCATCCTTGCTGACGAAGTCCATGCTTTTGACCTCGGGCATTCCTTTGATCTGGTCTCCCAGCTGGTTGACCTGGTCCTGCGAGGCGGTATTCTTGATAAACACCTCGATCTCCAGCTTGTTGCGGATGCCGCTGGTGGCGTTTTGCAGGTTAAAAAAGACGAAGGCGCCGATGCCGAGAACGAACATGGAGACCAGCACGGTGACGATCGCGGCCACGCTCATCACCCAGTTGCGTGTGAGCGAATCGAGCGCTTCTCCCAGAAAGAACCGGAATCTCATTATCTGTACAGCCCCTTGTCCTCGTCGCGGATAACCTTGCCACCCTCAAGCGCAATGACGCGCTTTCGCATTTTATCAACCATTTCCCGGTCATGGGTCGCCATCAGCACCGTCGTTCCCGTACGGTTTATCCGGTAGAGAAGCTGCATGATGCCGACCGAGGTGTCCGGATCAAGGTTGCCGGTAGGCTCGTCCGCCACCAGCAGGGACGGGTGATTGACAAAAGCGCGGGCGACGCTGACCCGCTGCTGCTCGCCGGCGGAGAGTTCGTCGGGGAGGTTGCTCATCTTCTCTCCCAGACCAACCAGCTGGAGGATCTCGGGCACTTTTCGCCGAATGGTCCGGGCTGGCTGGCCGGTGACCCGCAGAGCGTAGGCGACATTCTCGGCGACCGTGCGGTTTGGCAGCAGCTTGAAATCCTGAAAGACGCAGCCGATGCCGCGCCGGTGATGCGGCAGGGCGCCGCGGCGCATTCGCTGCAGGTTACGGCCGGCCACGGTAATCGAGCCCCGGGAAGGCTCAAACTCCTTCAGCAGCAGCCTGATAAAAGTTGATTTGCCGGAGCCGCTATGCCCGACCAGGAACGCGAAGTCGCCGCGCTCGATATGGACGTTGACATCCTGAAGGCCGACAATGTTTGGATCGTATATCTTTGTTACATTTTCAAATCTGATCAAAATCTTGCTCCATCAGCCGGCGCCTGGCATATAATTTTTAATCTCACGGCCATATGTGTTTGTATGGAAAAAAAGAGGAAAATATCCGGGGGTTGTGGAGCGTCCTAAAAAAACGGCGCGATCCAAAATGACGGCCGCGGACGGCCTCTTGCCAGCAGTTACTCGCTTTTCTGCATGTCCAGAGCCAAACTCACCAGATCTGCGACGGTTAGATGGAATTCCTCCAGCAACTGGTCGGGATGGCCGGATTTTCCAAACGTATCCTTGATTCCCAGGCGGCCTATCCTGACCGGGCATTGTTCGGCAGCGACTTCCGCAACCGCATTTCCCAGGCCACCTATTATACTATGTTCTTCAGCGGTGATGGCGCGTCCCGTCTTTGACAGGCTCCCGGCCACCGTATCTGCGTCAATCGGTTTGATGATGCTTACGTTTACCACCTCGGCGTCAATATCCCTTTTTTCCAGCAGCCGGGCGGCTTCCAAAGCTTTGGCAACCATTATGCCACAGGCGAAGATGGAAATGTCGGAGCCTTCTTTAAGAATATCGCAGCCATTGCCTATGCCCTCCGGAACCTTCTCGTATAGAAACGGCACGCTTGGCCGCCCCGTGCGGAGGTACATCGGGCCCGGCAGATTGTAACTTTCGATCACAGCCGCGTATGTCTGATTAAAATCCGCTGGCACTACGACGCGCATGTTCGGCAACATCCGCATGAGGCCGATGTCTTCGATGGACTGGTGCGTGCAACCATCTTCACCCACCGTCAGGCCCCCGTGGCTGGCGCATATCCTCACGGGAAGGCGCGGCTGGGCAATGCTTTGCCGCACCTGGTCAAACGCCCGGCCGGTAGCAAAAACGGCAAAGGTGGAGGCATAGGGAATCTTGCCGCCAATTGCTAGTCCGGCGGCCATGTTCATCATGTTTGCCTCGGCGACGCCGGCGTTGAAAAAGCGCTGGGGATAGGCGGCGGCAAATTTACCGCTCTTGGTTGAGCCGGACAGGTCGGCGTCCAGCGCCACAACGTCCGGATGACGCGCTCCCAGCTCCAGGAGAGCCTCGCCGTATGCGTCCCGGGTAGCTCTTGGTTTAAGCTCAGCTGCCAACTTTTTCCCGGCTTTCCTGGATCTCTTCCCCCGCCAACTCGGCCAGAGCCTGTTCGGCTTCCGCGGCCTTGGGAGCCTTGCCATGCCAGCCGGCATTGTTTTCCATAAATGAAACCCCTTTGCCCTTCACGGTCCTGGCGATAATTGCCGCCGGGCCGGCAGAGGTCCGGCTCCGTTCCAGCGCATCCAAAACCTGTTCCATGTTATTTCCGTCGATGGCAAGTGTGCTCCAGCCGAACGCGGCAAATTTTTCCGGGAGGGGCTCGACATTCATGATGTCATTGGTAAAGCCGTCAATCTGCAGGCCGTTCGCGTCGATGATGGCGGTGAGATTATTAAGCTTGTAATGGGACGCCGCCATTGCCGCCTCCCAGACCTCGCCCTCTTGTGACTCACCATCCCCCATCAGCGTGAAAATATGGCCCGGAAGGTTATCCAGTCGCATCGCCAGCGCCATACCTATCGAAACCGAGAGTCCCTGACCGAGAGAGCCGGATGAGATCTCCACCCCCGGCGTCTTATGCATGTCGGGGTGGCCCTGCAGGTGGCAATCAATCTTGCGAAGATTCAGCAGGTCTTCCACGGGGAAATAGCCGCTTCTGGCAAGCGCGGCGTAAAGAACCGGTGCGCAGTGGCCCTTACTCAAGATAAACCGGTCGCGGCCAGGCCACTTTGGATCCGCGGGATTATGCTTAAGGACCTGGAAATAAAGCGCGGCGACAATGTCTGTCGCGGACAGCGAGCCGCCGGGGTGTCCTGAACCGGCCGCGGTTACCATGCGGATGACGTCCTGCCGTAGCAGGTTGGCCCTTTTTTTGAGTTCCAGGATGTCCAGCGGCTAAAGCCTTTCGAAACTTGCCCGGTTGGTTTCATCCGCAGCTCGGGTCATTCCAGGCGGGGTTCCGAACCGCTACCGCATTATCTAACGAAAATGAGTGGTGTGCAAGAAAAGAGATGGCGGGCTGATTGATCGATCCCGGCTTTCTTTTCTCTAATCAGGAATCCTCACGGGATTCGGGCGCCGGCTGTCAGCAGCCGGGCTCGCCCGGGTGGCCGCAGCACGGCTGGCGCCTGCTGATTTTAATCCAGGTGTTGCGGGCGGCCAGCCTCAGCTTCTGCCTGAAAGGCAGATCGGAGCCACGCCAGTTCGCGCGGGCGGCGCCAGCGCTGCCGTGGTGATGCCCATTGCCGGGGTCGTGCTGATGGTTATATTCCAATCCGGTTCACCCCGAATTCGCTAAATGACTGCTTGGCAGGAAATCGTTTGTCAGCGCCGAGTGGACGGCCGCTTTCATCTCCTCGATTATTTGTTCCCCGCTGTTGTGATGTTTGAACATCGCCAGAGGGCTAGGGCAGATGATGACGTTCCGGGCTTAGACGAATGCCTCACGAAGCTGAAACCGCCCTTTGGTATGGTTGCAGGAAGCTGCGAACTGATCTCGTTGAGATGTCGGCTGGACGTCGCCTTATTTGCGCGCCGCTAGGTTGATCCGGCGAAAATTTTCGAAGCAGCGGCCATCGGGCTGCCTTGTTTCTTCGACCATTCTGGCAACGACAAAGCTGCGGAAGCTTTCCCGCTCAGCGGCTGGCAGGCGGGGCAGGAAGGGCACCAGGCTGGGCTGGTCAATCCACCGGATCATCGCCTTCTCATCCGGGAAGAATCTGTCGGCGTTCTCGCTCCACACGCGCACCTGGTTCAGTCCGCTGGACCCGGCCAGGGCGGCCTAATCGGTAACGGATGGCATGTACCAGGGCCACTCGAAGCCGGCGTAGGCAGCCGCGTATCCCGGCAGCGCCAGGGCTTCGCGGACAACACGGATAAAGGTGGCGCAGTTGCCAGGCTGAGATTAAGCGGAATGCGTTTCAGCGCCGCCGCCGGTTCACCGGCCGGCCGGCGATGGCGTTGATTACCAGGAGAAGCAAGACGGCGCCAACGGTAGCGGTTCCCAGCCATCCCAGAAAGCTCGCCGGCCTGACGCCGATCAGTGAGAAAAGATAGCTGCCAATAACGGCGCCGATAATCCCCACGACGATGTCCAGCAGGCAGCCAAGTCCGCCCGCCTGCGTGATTAGCCCCGCCAGCCAGCCGGCTATCAGACCAACGAGAATGAATGCGAGCCAGCTCATCGATCTGTACGTTCGGCAGGACTTGCCTGCTTCCTGCTTGTGAAAAGCAACTCTTTTTATCTCAGGGTTTGTCTGAACGGAAGTGAAGGGACGTCAACTATCCATGAATTTTGACAGAGAGAATTATTGTCAGTATGGTTTAGCCATTCCAGGCCAGAGGTCAAGCTACCCATTCGCCCAGAATAAAGCGCGCGGTCAGAGCCATCAGAAAAAGGACCGATATGGATGCGGCGACCATGCTCAGCCTCGGCTTTTTCGCGACCCGGTTTCCGAGCAGGATGAAAGCGGGAAAATCTGCCAGCAAGAAACGGGGCATCGAAAGCAAAGGCTGCCGGAAATCAGCTGACGGAGAAGCCGGAGTGTGTGGGTAAAGAAGCGGAACCAGCAAAACAAGGAGGCCATAGACCGCGTAAGCGAGGGGCAGGCGCCTGAAGGCGAGCGCGGCGAGCACCAAAAAAGAGACGGACAAGCTAAAGTCGATAATGGCGGCGCTCCCCAGGTAAGCGGGATCAAAGGTGTTAGGGGGCCAAAGGCTGTGGACAGGATTGCTGACGACAGCCCCAGTCCCCCTGAAGGCATCCAGGAATCCGTAGACCAGCGCCGCAAACGGGCCGCCCGCGAGCGGACCGGTAAGGTGGCGTCCCCATTGGGCCTGGGCGGCGGCAAACAGCAGCGCCTGCCCGAAGTTTATTTTCAGGATAAACATCCATCCCAGCAGGCCGGCGGGCGCGAGCAACAGGGAAAGGATATTTATGTTAATCCGCCGCCAGTTCCAGGAGCGATCGCTCATGTAAAAAATGATGAGCGGTATCAATAAAAGGACGCCGGTGTTTCGCGTCAGCCCCGCCAGGCCGGCGGCCACGCCGGCCAGAAAGTATCGCTTGCGCCTGGCGGCATAGAAGCTGCCCACCGTCAGGGTCAGGAAAAGCGACTCTGTGTACACCGCCTGCAGAAAAAATGAAGTGGGAAAAACCGCCAGGAAAAGGACGCTCTTGCGGGCGGCATCGGTGCCGAAGTCCAGCTCGACGAGGCGGAAAAGCAGATAAAAAGCGGCCAGACAGGCGGTCAGCGAGATGAAGATCGCGGTTATCAGCCGGTTACCCGCAAATATCAGGCGGAGGGAAGCGATTAAAAACGGATACAGGGGAAAGAAGGCAAGCGAGCCGTCCTGAGACAGATATCCCCGCCGCGCGATCTTCAGATACCAGCCGGTGTCCCATCTAGCCCACGGATCAAAAAAATAATGGCCCCATCCGGAGACGGTTGCCAAGGGAACATAATGAAGCGGGGGTGAAATGCCGAGTCCGGGAATCACCCGCATAATGATGAAAAAGGCCGCGGGGACAAACAAAAACAGCCCGCCCCGGGTGAGGAGAAAAATCGTTACCGGCGGTCGCGCCGTTCTGTTAAAGAAACTTGAAATCGACACTGCCCGACAAACCAATCAATCGAAATGGATCGAAACGGTGTTTGCCCAGCCGGAGCCGCTAGCGTACGATCTTGGAGATGTTCTGCTCGAGAATGTCCTCAGCGCCGCTGGCTTTTAGCTGGGGAATGATAACGTTAACCGAGTTTTTGTCAACGACGGTGGAGATTTCAAAGTAATCGGAATTGTATAGCGGCGCTACCGTGGGGCGCTTCATCGCCGGCAGGACGCCGACGACGTCTTCCAGCTTGTCCCTGGCCACGTTCATTGACAGCAGCACCCGCCCGCGGGCGTCGATCACTCCCAGCAGCAGCGTACGGATCTCTTCTATCGCCTGCCGTTTGCCGGGATCGGCCCAGGAGTCTTTATTGGCTATCAGCCTGGTCGTTGACTCCATGATCGTCTCGATGATTTTCAGGTTATTGTGCCTGAGGGTGGAGCCGGTCTCGGTGAGATCGACGACGACGTCCATTATTTCCGGCACTTTGGCCTCAGTGGCGCCGTAAGAATAAAAGACGTCCACGCGGGTGCCGAGATCATCAAAAAACTTCCGGGTAATGTTGGGAAACTCCGTTGTCACGCGACTGCCGGGTTTGATGTCGCCGGCCCGTTCGATATTGGAGTCTTCCGGCACGGCGATTACCATCTTCATCTTGCCGGCGCCGGTCTTGGCATAAGGCATCTCCGCCACTCCCACCACGTCGGCTTCCGCTTCCGTGATGCAGTCCAGCCCGGAGATACCCAGGTCAAAGTAACCGTCCTCGACATATTTGGGGATCTCCTGGGGCCGCAGGATTTTGACCGCGCTGATCCGCTCGTCGTCGATGATGACGCTATACTCGCGGGCGCTGCGGTTGACAGGCAGGTCGGCTTCCGCAAACAGCTTTAGTGTCTGCTCCTGCAGGCTTCCTTTTGGCAAAGCTATGCTTAACACGGCGCTCCCGATGACAGGTTCAACCCGGCGCAGGAAAGTCGAAGCGCCGGCAACCGACAGTTTACATCAGATGATTCTAGCGGAAATATCAGCAAAGCATAAGACCTTGTCCCCTTGGCTGTTCGTGAGCTATGCTGCGAAAGGACGATAAAACAGTTATTGGACTTAAGATGCGATTCTTCAAGAAATCTGCGGCTTGATTAAATCCAGAGCCCGGGGTCCGGCGTCCAGAGCCCGGTTCTTTACTTCTTTCCCGCCCGCTTTACCAGGTACTCGTGGATAAACGCGTCAATGTCGCCGTCCAGCACCGCCTGGGCGTTGCCGGTCTCATAATTGGTGCGGTGGTCCTTGATCATCTGGTAGGGAGCCAGCACGTAGGAGCGGATCTGGCTGCCCCAGGCTATCTCGGCCAGCTCACCTCGCTCCTTCTCCATTGCTTCTGCCCGCTCGCGTTCCTTCAGCTCAATCAGCTTTCCTTTCAGCAGTTTCATGGCCGTATTTTTATTGGAGAGCTGCGAGCGCTCATTCTGGCATTGCACCACCGACCCGGTGGGAATATGCGTGATACGCACCGCCGAATCGGTCTTATTTACGTGCTGACCGCCGGCGCCACTGGCCCGGTAGGTTTCAATCCGCAAATCCTTGTCGTCAATCTCAACTTCGACGTCTTCCTCCACCAGCGGGCTTACTTCAACCGCGGCAAAGCTGGTATGGCGGCGGCTGGCCGCGTCAAAGGGCGAGATCCGCACCAGGCGGTGGACGCCGCGTTCGGATGAGAGCAGCCCGTAGGCGTTATCGCCGTGGATGGTCACCGTGACGCTTTTAAGGCCGGCCTCGTCACCGGCGGTGGCTTCGTTGATTTCGGTTTTAAAGCCGCGCCGGTCGGCCCAGCGCAGGTACAGGCGCAGCAACATTTCAGCCCAGTCCTGCGACTCAGTGCCGCCCGCGCCCGGATGAATGACAAGAACGGCGTCGCCGTCATCGTACTTGCCGCTGAAGAGGCGCTCTTCTTCGAGGCGCTCGAGATGGTTGAGAGTTGCTTTAAGGGCCGCATGCGTTTCGGCGAGAAATTCTGTTTCAGCTTCCGGTCCCCCGGAAGCTACCGCCTCGCGGGCGATTTCCACCATCGCTTCGCTGTCGCCGACCGCGGACTCGGTGCGCCGGTATCGCTCCAGACGTCGTTTGGCGCGGCGATAATCGGCGCTTAAGCTCGCGGCGGCGGGTTTGTCGGACCAGAAATCCTCCTGCTGCATGCGGGTTTCGATCCGCGCGGACTCCTTTTCCAGCTCGGCCGGGTCAAAGGTAATCACCCAGCCACTGGAACTTTTCCCGCACTTGCGAGAGCAGGTCCTCGAGCTCGTCAATGGTGTGAACCGGCGCCGGTTTACTCAAGGCAGTTCCTAGGCCCCGCAGCACTTTTTGTATTTCTTGCCGGAACCGCAGGGGCAGGGATCGTTACGGCCGACTTTTTCCGATTTCATCGTGGTCACCACGGTTGTGGCCGGAGCCGCGACGGCCGCCGCGGCAGCGCCCGCCGCCGGCGGACCCGGCTCGGGCGAGCTCAAAGGCGCCGGCGTGAACCCGTCGCTATAGGTATAGCTCAAATCTTCTTCCCGGCGTTCCGGCATCTGTTCCTCTGGCACGCGGTTCATATGAAAGATCGTGCGGGTAAAATCTTCCTTGATCGAATCGAGCAGCTCCTGGAACATGTTGTAGCCCTCTGCCTTATACTCCACCAGCGGGTCCTTCTGGGAGAGTCCCCGCCAGTGAATGCCTTCGCGCAGGTAATCCATGTCGTACAGGTGCTCGCGCCAGCGCGTATCCACGACTCCCAGCATCACCAGCCTTTCCAGCTGCCGCATGTGCTCGGAGCTGAATTCCTCTTCCTTGGCGGCGTACACTTGCTCTGCGTCGCCGAGGACTTTTTCCAGCACGTCATCCACAGATGTGTCGGTTATGTCAAAGTCTTCCATCCCGAAACGGATGTCGTAAATTGACTTGATCGAGGCAAGCAGCTTGTCCCAGTCCCAGTCTTCCGGATACTCATCCTTGTCGGCGTATTCGAGCACCGCAGCCGTCAGAATATCGTTGATAATTTTCTTGACGTCTTCACTGATATCATCGCCTTCGAGAATCTTGCGGCGCTGCTCATAGATGACCTCGCGCTGTTTGTTCATCACGTCGTCATATTCCAGCACGCGCTTGCGCATCTGAAAGTTCTGTTCTTCCACTTTTTTTTGCGCATTTTCCACAGTTTTGCTAAGCATCTTGTGCTCGATAGGCATTTCTTCTTCCGGTCCCAGACGGTCCAGAATCCTGTAAATGCGGTCGCCGGCAAACAGGCGGATGAGATCGTCTTCGGCGGAGAGATAAAAGCGCGAGGCGCCCGGATCGCCCTGGCGGCCGCTGCGCCCCCGGAGCTGATTGTCGATCCGGCGGCTCTCATGGCGCTCAGTGCCGAGCACGTAAAGGCCGCCCAGCTCGGTGACGCCTTCCCCCAACTTGATATCGACGCCGCGCCCCGCCATGTTAGTTGCGATCGTCACGGCTCCCGCCTGGCCGGCGTCCTTGATAATCTCGGCTTCTTTTTCGTGTTGCTTGGCGTTAAGCACGTTATGCTTGATGCCGCGGCGGGTGAGCTTGGCGCTCAGTTCCTCGGACGTTTCGATCGAGATGGTGCCAACCAGCACCGGCTGGCCGCGCTTGTGACAGGAGGCGATGTCGTCGATGACGGCGTTAAACTTACCCTTCTTGGTCTTGTAAATCAGATCGTTGCGGTCATCACGGATCATCGGCCGGTTCGGGGGGATGCTGACCACTTCCAGCTTGTAGATATGCATGAACTCATCGGCCTCGGTGGCCGCCGTGCCGGTCATGCCGCCCAGCTTCTCATACATGCGAAAGTAATTTTGCAGGGTGATCGTCGCCAGCGTTTGGTTTTCTTCGCGGATGCGCACCCGCTCCTTGGCCTCGATCGCCTGGTGCAGGCCCTCGGAGTAACGGCGCCCTTCCATAATGCGGCCGGTAAATTCGTCCACGATGAGGACCTCGCCATCCTTGACCACGTACTCGACATCTTTTTGAAACAGGGCGTGAGCCCGCAAAGCCTGCATCAAATGATTGACTAGCTGACCATTCTTTGACTCATACAGGTTCTCAATGCCGAGTTGCTTCTCCACCTTGGCGACGCCGGATTCGGTCACGGACACGGTGCGGTGCTTCTCGTCGACTTCATAGTCATCTTCTTCCCGCAAAAGCGGAACGATGGCGGCAAATTTATAATAAGTGGCAGCGGCCTCCTCGGGCGCGCCCGAGATGATCAGCGGCGTCCGGGCCTCGTCGACGAGGATGCTGTCTACCTCGTCAACAATGGCAAATGAATGGTCACGCTGGACGATGTCGTCAAGGCTGTGCGCCATGTTGTCGCGCAGGTAGTCAAAGCCGAACTCGGAGTTGGTGCCGTAGATGATGTCGCAGGCGTAAGCGGCGCGGCGCTCGTCATTGGGCATCATGTTGCGGAGGACGCCGGCCTCCATTCCCAGGAAGTTATAGATTGGGCTCATCCACTCGGCGTCGCGCTTGGCCAGATAATCGTTGACGGTGACCACGTGCACCTGGTTGCCGCTGAGGGCGTTGAGATAAACGGGGAGCGTGGCGACCAGGGTCTTGCCCTCGCCGGTCTTCATCTCGGCGATGTTGCCTTCATGCAAGGCAACCCCTCCGATGAGCTGAACGTCGAAGTGCCGCATCCCAAGCGTGCGCTGCGAGACCTCGCGGACGACGGCGAAGGCTTCCGGGAGGATGTCATCGAGCGTCTCGCCGTTTGCCAGGCGCTCTTTAAAGTCCGGCGTCCTGGCTTTGAGTTCGCCGTCGCTGAGCGCCTTGATCTCGTCTTCCAGAGCCGAGATGGCGATGACGCGCTCCTGAAGCTTCTTGAATTTCTTTCCCTCGCCGGCGCGAAGGACCTTGTCGAACAATTTAACCATGATCAATAATTATTCTAGCAGACCGGGCAGGGCCGGAAGACGTCCCGGCGGTGCGGCAGGGATCCTCGGCGAACATGCCTATTTCGGCTCGATTAACCCGTAATTTCCGTCACGGCGGCGGTAGATCACATTGGTATTGTTCGACTCCGAATTTCGGAAGACGAAGAAATCATGGCCGATCATCTCCAGCTGGAGCGCCGCTTCTTCCGCCGACATGGGCTTTACCGTGAATGATTTGGTTTTGACGATTCCGGGCTGTTCCAGCTCCACTTCCGCCTCAACCTCTGGCAATTCTCCCTGCTCTGGAGGCAAGCTGCCGCGCACGTGAGAATTATGGCTGACCAGCTTGCTGCGGTACTTCTTCACTTGGCGGCTCAGCTTGTCGGCGACCAGATCGATCGAGGCGTACATGTCAGTGGAGGCGCCTTTGGCGCGGATAACCGGTCCCTTGGTGAAGATAGTCGCTTCTGCAACCTGGTTATCGGAGATGCTGGGATTCTTCTCGCAAAAAAGCTCCACTTCCATCGTGCTGGCGCTGTTTAAATGCTTGCCAAGCTTAAGCAGCTTTTCGTCGACGTACGAGCGCAGAGCTTCCGTCACGGTGATATTTCTTCCCTTGATCTGCAGATTCATTGATTCCTCCGCTGCTTGTTTGTAGTCCCCTGATACCCCCGGTATCGGCGATTAAACGCCATGCATCAATCTGTTTCCCTTCTCACGGTCCGGGCGAAGGTCCAGGCGTTTACCACCACTCCCAGCTCGCGGCGCAGGACCCTGGCGCAGGCGTCCACCGTTGATCCGGTGGTATAAACGTCATCGATCAACACTACCTGTTGCCCGCTCACCCGTGCGCCCTTTGCCAGCGCAAAGCTCCCCGCGACATTCTTGCCGCGCTGGTCGAGGCCGAGCTGATTCTGGGGCGGGGTTGGATGAACTTTTGTGAGAAGCCCCCGCACAGGCAGGTGATGGCGCCGGGAAAGCGCTCTGGCGTAGCATTCAGCCTGATTGTAACCGCGCATGAGCAGTTTTGACCTGTGCATGGGTACGTAAGTTAGGGTAACTTCTTTCCCGGCAGCAGTCAAATGCTTGAAATCGGCGGAAATTGCCGCCATAAGGTCAGCCAGCCGCCGCTGGCCGCCATACTTGAGCCCGTGCACGATGCTGCGGGCGGGACCCTCAAAATGGAAACCGGCGCGGGCGCCGGCGAAATGCATAAAGCGTCCCCGGCACTCGCGGCAGCTATCCACCGCATACAGGCTCGGTTTGCCGCAGCGGCGGCAGGAAAGAGGCCCGACCGGGCGCAGGGAAGCGGCGCAGGCGGGGCAGAGCCAGGCGCCTGGCTGCCCGCAGTGAACGCACGTGAGCGGAAACAGCAGCGACAGGAATGTGTCGAGCCAGCCCGGCTCCGGTATTGCTACGGAAAGTTTGCCATCATCCACGGCGGCCGCTTCAACCTTCAGAATTGTTTCCGGGGCATCAGCGTAAAAAGCGTTGCCCCGCTGCCAAACCAAACTTCTTAGTTTCCGATATGGCTTTCTGCCTCGATTACGGTAAATGGCTCCAGCTTGACCTCAGGGCCTATGACGCTGCCGGCTCCGATGACGCACCGGTCTCCCACGACCGCCCGGTCGCCGATATGAACATCATCCCGGATGTGTGCCCCGGTGCCTATGATGCCGCCGGTTACCTGAGCGCCGGCGCCGGTCTGGGCCGCGCGCCATTTAATCACGCCTTCAAGTGAAGCACCGTCTTCAATGACGCTGTGATCACCGACGGTGAGGGGCCCGATCAGGCTGACCCCTTCACCGACCCGGCAGTAGTCGCCGAGGAGAACCGGCGGCTCCAGCCTGGCGGTCTTCGAGATGTAGGTGCCTCTGCCAACATGGATGCCGGGAAGAATCTCTTCACCAGGGATTTCGACCTTGACCTGTCCGGTAAGGGCGTCGAAATTGCCAATGCGGTACTGGGCCAGACTGCCGACATCATTCCAGTAACCGTCAATCTCGAAGCCGTAGAAAGGAACGCCTCTGGCGACCAGGTCGGGAAACACCTGCTTGCCAAAGTCGTAAAAACTCTTCTCCGGGATGTAATCGAAGATTTCCGGCTCGAAAATGTAGATGCCGCAGTTGCATAGATTGCTCAGCTCTTCCCCGGGGGGCGGTTTTTCCTGAAAGCCGGCGATGCGGTTGTTCTCGCCCTGGATGACAACGCCGAACCGGCTCGGGTCCTTGACCCGTTTGAGCGCCAGTGAAGCGACGCCGCCGGCCTCTTGGTGCTGCCGGACGAGCCTGGTCAGATCAAGATCGGTGAGGGCGTCGCCGCTGATCACCAGGAAGCTGCCATCGCCAAGAAAGTTCTCAACATTTTTAACGCCGCCGGCGGTGCCCAGCAGCTTGGGCTCGAGCGAATAACGAAGCTCGATGCCAACATTCTGCCCCCGGCCAAAGTAATTGGTGATGGCGTGCGGATGATAATGAAGATTGGCGACCGCTTTGTCAAATCCATGTTTATTGATCAAGCTTAATATATGATACATTACGGGCCGGTTGACAATCGGCACCATCGGTTTGGAGATGGAGCCGGTGAGTGGCCTCAGGCGGGTGCCCAGGCCGGCTGCGAGTACCATCGCCTTCAATTATTTGCCTTTCTTCGCGGCGGCCAGGCTTTCCGAATAGGGTTCCAGGTGCACGCCGACCTCAGTGATAATGGCGCTGACGTTCTCGTGGGGGGTCACGTCAAAAGCGGGATTGCAGACGCCGATGCCACCGGGGGCGCACTGCACTTCCCGGAAGTGGGTGACCTCCGCCGGATCTCTCTCTTCGATGGGAATGTGATCGCCGTCGGGAATGCTCAGGTCCACTGTTGACGTCGGCGCCGCTACGTAGAAGGGCGCGCCATGCGTTTTTGCCAGCACCGAGACGGTGTAAGTCCCGATCTTGTTGGCGACATCCCCGTTGGCGGCGATGCGGTCCGAGCCGACCACGACAGCGTCGATTTCACCCTTCTGAAAAAAGTAGCCAGACATATTGTCCGTAATCAGACAGCAGGGGATGCCTTCCTGCTGCAGCTCCCAGGCGGTCAGCCGGGCTCCCTGCAAAAAAGGCCGCGTCTCGTCAGCGTAAACCATGATGCTAGGGTCCCGCTTGAATACAGACCGGATGACGCCGAGCGCCGTTCCGTAGCCGGCCGTCGCCAGCGCTCCCGCATTGCAGTGCGTGAGGATGCGGGCTCCCTTGGGAAAGAGCGGCGCCGCGTGCTCGCCCATGGCAACGCACATGGCGACGTCCTCGTCAAGAATCTCCTGGGAGCGCTCCTTGAGGCGGCGGCGAATATCGTCGGGATCGCCAGGCTCGTTATAGATTTTGGCCTGCTCCTGAAGAGCCCAGCCCAGGTTATAGGCGGTGGGCCTGGTGACGAACAATCCCTGGGCGGCGGCATCGAGATCCTGCTTCAGCGTTTCATATGTCGTGGCCGGAGACTGCATGGCGGCGAGCGCCATGCCCATGGCGGTGGCGACCCCGATCGCCGGCGCGCCGCGGATGACCATCGTCCTGATGGAGTCCCCGACTTCCTGCCAGGTTTTGTGATGAATGTATTTCTCATCAAGCGGCAGCAGCCGCTGGTCAATCATCACGACATCATCGCCCTGCCACTCTATTGTTTTGATGTTATACCCTGTTTTTGACATCGTGATTTTACTTTTTGTTTTTTTGCCTTGATTCGTTCCAAGTTCCAAGTTCAAAGCTCCAAGTTTCTAAACCGACGAGCACCGCCATCCATTTCGAAATAGACGCGGGTTTTTCTTAGGTTTATCCGGCATCCACAATCCACCATCGGCTTTTTTTAAGTTCCCTCCTGCCAGGAAGCCAGATACTTTTCCTGCTCGGCCGTGAGCTTGTCGATGGCAATGCCCATTGTCTCCAGCTTCAGCGCGGCAATCTCTTCATCAATATCAACCGGTACCGGATAGACCTTGTGCTCCAGTGAGCCCGAATTATTGACGATGAACTCCGCCGCCAGCGCCTGATTGGCGAAACTCATGTCCATCACCTGACCCGGGTGGCCTTCGGCGGCGGACAGGTTCACCAGCCGCCCCTCCGCCAGCAGGTAAATAATGCGGCCGTCTTTGGTAGTGTACTCTTCCATGAAGTCACGGACAGTGCGGTGGCCGGTGGACATCGCCTCCAGCGCCGGGATGTCGATCTCGACGTTAAAGTGGCCGGTGTTGCAGATGATGGCGCCCTCCTTCATCACTTCCATGTGCTCGCCCCGGATGACATGCTTGTCGCCGGTGGCGGTGACGAACAGGTCGCCGAAACCGGCTGCCTCGGCGATCGGCATCACCTCATAGCCGTCCATAACCGCCTCCAGAGCCCGCAGCGGATCAACTTCAACGATGGCGACGCGGGCACCCATCCCTTTGGCGCGCATGGCGACGCCGCGGCCGCACCAGCCATAACCGCAGACGACCACCTGCGAACCCGCCAGGAGGATATTGGTGGCGCGCAGGATGCCGTCAATGGTTGACTGGCCAGTGCCATACCTATTGTCAAATAGATGTTTTGTGTTGGCTTCATTTACTGCCACGACCGGGAACTTCAGGGCGCCGTCCGCCTCCATCGCCCGCAACCTGATCACTCCGGTGGTAGTCTCCTCGGTTCCGCCCATAACTTCGCCCAACTGATCCTGATGCTCGGCATGGACGACGCTGATGACATCGGCGCCGTCATCCATCGTCACTTGAGGATGATGGGCAACCGCCGCCTTGATGTGCTTGTAATATGTGTCGTTATCCTCGCCCTTGATCGCAAAGACGCTGATGCCGTATTCGGCGACAAGCGCCGCCGCGGTGTCGTCCTGGGTGCTTAAGGGGTTGGAGGCGCAGAGCACCACGTCGGCGCCGCCGGCTTTTAAGGCCCGCACCAGATTGGCGGTCTCCGTCGTGACGTGCAGACAGGCAGAAAGACGGATCCCTTTGAGCGGCTGCTCTTTCTCAAAACGGGCGCGAATCGATGCCAGCACCGGCATCCGCTTCTCGATCAGCTCGATCTTGAGCCTGCCTTTGGAGGCAAGTCCGAGGTCCTTGACGTCATTTGGTACTTCGGCCACATTTTCTCCTTGTTCCGGATCGTTAGTAAAATTTTGCTCGTGAAATCGGGCTCAGGCCGATCGCCGCCAAAGCAGAGGTTCCGGGCAACGGAACGTTTGCAACGATGTTGCCAGAAACAAAGTCGATCTGTGAGGCAACGGGCGCAGGTAGCAAGTATACTAGATGCGGGCTTTTGATTGTAGAGCTAACAAACAGTTACTGGATTCCGGGCATTTGATTTTGGAAACAATCAAAAACCTGTCTTGTTAAATCGAATTTCGCATCCCAGGGCCAATATCCAAAATCCAAAATCCGGTTTCTGTCGCTCGCCCGGCTAAGGATTGCCTGCCGGGCTTTACGCCAACCTGTGCTTCAACTCCTCGATCCTGTCTACCGGTGACGGGTCTATCCCTTCCAGCACGGCCATATACAGCGACACAAAGTCTCCCAGATAGAAACTCGAGAACAGCCGCGCCAGGCGGCAGCGTCCGGAGGTTCGGTGCTCATAAATCTCACCGACATATGTCCTTAGAAGCTCTCCGGTGATATCCATGCGTTTGACGTTTTGAGAATGGAGCTGGTCGTCTTTTAGGTAGATGACGCTAAAGGCGCCCGTCACCGATTCCGGTTTGTCCCAGCCGACAATCTCGTTATGGTTTAGCTCGGGAAATTCATTGTAGAAAGCAAGCGATTTGGCATTCTCATTGATCTGTGTTTTCCAGCGGCGGGCGGCAACCCCGGTCAGCTCGGCGCCATAAATGACTGGTATCCGGTCCAGCAGCCTGGCGGCGAGCTGTTTGGCCGGATTTTCGGCGAAGGGAACCTCCGGGCCGTAGAGCTCAGCGAGGAGAGACAGCACACCCGCCGTTTCGTCAACATCGGATTCGACATCAGCGGCCAGTCCCAGGCTCTCCAGGCAGGCAACAACCGGAATGGCAAGATAACCGCTGGCGGCGCGTGGCTGCAGGCCGGCCGGGATCTTGATTAAGGGCAGTAGCTCCCGGGTGGCGGTCCGGGCTACCGCTCCCCCCGAGCTGATGCAGACGGTGTAGCTGCCGCGCTCCAGGGCTTCGGCCAGGCAGCCAAGCGTCTCCTCGGTATTGCCGGAATAGCTGACGGCAAACACGAGGGTGCGGCTGCTGACCCACTCCGGCAGATGATATCCCCGGATGGTCGCCATCGGACCGGCCAGAGAGGTTTCATAGGCGGCGGCGGCGATGTCGCCGCTGATGGCGGAGCCGCCCATGCCGGCCACCACGACGCCTCCAAGCTCGGCGCTGCCGTCCTCGATCACATCACGGCTGGCGGCGTAGGCGTCGCGAACTTGCCGGGCGAGGCCCGCGACCATGCCAAACTGGTCCTGGGAATCGAGCGATTTAATATAGCCAGTGTCGTCCAGCCTGCTTGCCGCGCCGGCTCCCGGTTGCTCTGTCACGGATCACTCCTTCGGAACAGCTTCAAAGGTCCAAGTCCCAGCTGAAAAAAAGGCTGCCGGGCTCAAATTTTGACGGATGGAAACCGCCGCAACTTATCCAGAATCAAATCCTTGATCTCGTCGCGGCGCTCCGGAGTCTTCGCTTCGCAGCGCACGACCACCACCGGCGACGTATTCGATGCGCGCACCAGCCCCCAGCCGTCCGGAAAGACAACCCTGGCGCCGTCGATGTCAATGACCTCATGATCACGCGAGAACTCTTTCTTGACAGTTTCCACGATTTGCCATTTTTCCTCTTCCGTTGACTCAATTCTCATTTCGGGGGTGGCGTAATAAACAGGAATGTCCGCCATCATCCGCGACAGCTTGTCCTCTTGCCGGGCGACCAGTTCAACCAGCCGGCAGGCTGAGTAAATCGCGTCGTCATAGCCGAAGTAGCGGTCCGCAAAATAAATGTGGCCGCTCATCTCGCCGGCCAGCAGCGCTTTCTCCTCGCGGATCTTGGCTTCAATGAGAGAATGGCCGGTCTTCCACATCAGCGGCACGCCGCCGTGGGCAGCGACATCCTCAACGAGCGCCTGGGAACACTTGACCTCGAAAATGATGGTGCCGCCGGGATTGTCGCGGAGAATATCGCGTGAAAAAAGAATCATCAACTGGTCACCCCAGATAACGGCGCCGTCATCAGCAACGGCGCCGATCCTGTCGGCGTCGCCGTCGAGCGCTATGCCCAGATCGGCGCCCCCGGTCTGCACCAGTTTCCGGAGATCTTCCAGGTTGGCGGGGACGGTGGGATCGGGAAAATGGTTGGGGAAGCTGCCGTCGAGATCGCAGTACAGCTCGACGAC
>JACWAM010000090.1 GCA_014874265.1 Thermoleophilia bacterium
AGTGGCCGGTATGAACCGAAACAGGTGGCCGCTTTACTCCGAAATGGGTGGCCGGATTAATCCGAAATCAGTGGCCGGGATGGGGCGAAATACGCAGACTGTCATCGAGAAGAAAGATAACCGTGGCATCCATCCCCATGACGCTTTGAGCCCGGTTTGCCAGTTCTTTGAGCAGCTCTTCCATATCCAGCGACGTCAGGCCCGCTTCCGAGATTGCTTCGATCGCCTCCAGCGACTTGCGGGCCTGCTTTTCCTTCTCGTAAATCGAAGCGTTTTCGATGGCGAGGGCGCCGTGCGAACCGATAACGCCGGCGAACTCGATCTGATCTTGCGTGAACGGCGGCGCTGATTCTATCTGGTTTAGCCAGACGGCGCCGACCGGACGGTCGCCGGCCACCAGCGGCACCACCATGTACGCTTTGCCCTGGCGCATTCCACCTTTAATAAGCAAGTTATCAAGAGTCTGCGAATTGACGACGATCACGCGGCGATTCTCGATAGCCTCAACGCCCTTGCCCAGATTTTCATAAGGCGTTCGCAACCTCATTGATTCGCCGCGGTCAATCTGGCCGGTTATTGCCCTTCTTTCCCACTGTTCGTCTTCGATCAGGAAGAGGGCGCCGGCATCGGCCCCAGTGATATAAGCAAGACTGTCAAGCACGACACGGGCGGTTTCTTCCATGTCCAAGTTTGACATCACAGTTGTGCTAATCCTCAATGCGGCTTCGCGGATGCGGGAACGCAACGCCTGTTCGGTCACCTCGATGGCAAACATTGTCAGATCCTGTCTGCCGCCGTGTTCGCTAATTTTTTTCGGAATGAATTCAATTTGCCAGAAAGAGCTCTTACCTTCGAGCGAAATGATCTGGAACTGCTCGCACGCGACTTCTTGACCGGTGACGATGGCCTGATCCATGAAACCTGCCAGCCGTTCGGCGACTCCAGCCGGGAATGAATCGAACAGGGTTGTTGCTTTGGCGCTGCCTGAAGCTGCTATTCTTTTAAAGGCGCTGTTATATTCGAGAAGATTGAAACCGGGAAATCCAAATCGGGCAAATGCAAGCGGTGAGTTTTGCAGCGCTTTATGGGGTGCTCCCAGGCGCCGGAAGTAGCGGCGCAGATAATAAATTGCTCCGGCCAGTAAAATCGCGGCGGCAGCCGCAATGATTAAAAGTATCAGCCTCTCCATAATCGCTTTCCGAGCCGGTTTTTATACCATTTATCTGCTATTTCGAAAAACTGGTATCTAAAATCAAGCATTTGCTTTAGGCTGCCTTTCTTCGCCACCGCAAAAACGGGCGTTCCGGATAGCCACGGCCAGCTGGTTGGCGATCCCGTTTAACACATCGATGGTGTCGCTGGAAAATGGTTTGATGCCTTTCATCGCCAGCGCCATTCCGCCGACTATTTCTCCTTTATAAATGAACGGGATGGCTGCCCGCCGGCAGTTTTCAATTCCCAGCGACCGGAGGATAAAAGCCTCCGTCTCCGAAGCTTCCTCGCCTCCATGCGTCTCGTGAGTGATAATCTGCCGTTTCTTGATAGCCCTGACCAGGAAGGTATCCTGATCAAGCCTGATAGTCGAGCTGGCTTGAACGACCTCGTTGGGGTGCCCGCTAAACGCAATATTGACAAGTGCTTCCCGCTTTGGATCAAAATAATATATTCTCGCCATCTGGCAGCCGAGTTGCTCTGAGATTGCTCCGAGCGCTCTCTCGGCGATGCTTTTTATATCATTGACGCTGGCGGAGGCCGCGGCCACTTCGCGCAGCAGCGCCACCCGGGCAAGCTCCCGGTTGGCTTCTTCGTGCAACAGGGAATTTTGCACCGCCATGGAAGCACGGTCTGCCATTACCTGGATCAATCCCCATTCGTGGGAGGCGAAAGCCCGGTCCCTCCTGCTTCCCACCTGAAGGATGCCGGTGACCCTGCCGCCAATTCTCAGCGGCACCGCCAGCACCGACCTGATGCCAAGCTTCGCGGAAAACGGCCAGTCCGTCTCCGGGCGGACCGAATCGGGGCAAAGCTCTTCTTCATGCCCGGAGATGTCATCGATCTTCATGGGGGCGCCCTCCCGGAAGGCGCGGCCGGCCAGGCCCTCGCCGATCCTTAGCCTCAAGGCTGAATCGATGGCGCCGTGATTGCCTGCCGCCGCTCTTGCCTCCAGGTAACCCCCGGAGTCGTCTTCGAGCATGACCATCGCCGCGTCCATTTGCAGCACGCTTTGGGTGCTCGCCACCAGTTTGGAAAGAACTTTGTCCAGATCAAGCGAAGCCAGGCCGGCTTCGGACACGGCTTCGATTGCCTCCAGCGATTTTCGCATCGCCAGCTCGTTTTCATAAGCCGCAGCGTTATCAATTGCCAGGGCAGCCTGGGCGCCGATTGCCGTTGCGAACTCAACCTGCTCCTCGGTGAATTTCTTGCCGGCAACGGTCTGATTCAGCCAAGCGGCGCCAATCCGGCGATTGCCGGTAACGAGCGGTACGATCAGGGCCGATTTGACATCAGGTCCGTGCGCCTGCCCAAATTCAAAATCCCGGTTGTCATCGACGTGCTCCAGCGCAATCGACAATTTATCCTCGACTGCCCGGACCCCCCAGGGCATTTTTTCAAACGGCAGCCGCATCTGTTTGATGTGTTCATCGTCATACAAGCCACAACCGGCTGCTCCGGTCCAGTTTCCTTCCTCTAACAGAAAAAGCCCTCCCGCATCGGTACCGGCGATATACGCGAGGCTGTCAATGACCGCATGCAGCGTCTCCTCCAGCATCAAACTTGACATCACTGCCGAGCTGATCCTAAGCGCCGCATCGCGGATGCGGCCGCGCTCCACGCCGCCGGTGACGTCAAGGGCAAAAATGCTGATCGACTCCGGATTTGCGCGCTTGCCGAATGCAGCTGGGATGATGTTCAGGTTCCAGTAAGAATTCTGACTGCCGCCGGCGGGCACAAGGAACTCTTTGGCGCTCACCGGTTTCCCGCATGAGGCAGCTTTATCGAGGAGACCGGTGAGCGAACGGCCGGCTGCTTCCGGCAGTAATTCAAGGAGCGTGCCCTTGCCGCCGGTTCCAGGAGGAATGAATTTGTCAAATGCGTCGTTCTGGCGCCGGATGGAGTAGCCCGGAAAACCCAGCTCCGCGTAAGCCAGCGGCGAGGCATCGAGGGAGTCGCTGGCGCTGGAAATATTCTGAATGTAATTGCGCAGAAGGAGCGCCAGCATGGTAACAGCAAACCCGAATCCGCCCACGGCGATGGTGGTCCAGACGTTGCTGTCGTTACCGCTTGATACCGCCCCAGCTTCGCTGGTCAGCTCGAAGATCATCGCCAGCAAGCCTGTCGCCAGGGTTTCGAAAGGGGTGAGGATAAACGCCGCCGCCAATATCGGAACTGCGTAAGAGGCATCGATGATTTCGTGGCCTTCTATTGAAAGGAAGTGATCGGCGACTGATGCGGCCATGAGCAGGACAGCGACGATCAGTAGCATCAGCGCATGCTTACCGGGATAATTTCTTGGCAAACTGAACATATCCGCAACCCCTCTCCCCGGGCCGTTCGCCAGTCGCTTCTTACCGCCAGCGGCGGGACAGACCTGCCAGACCCTCTCGCCAGAACAACCGCCAAAACTCCATCCGCCGCCAGCGGTCAAACTCCGCCCGGCGGCGCGGGTCGGTCAGCACGTCGCGGGCTTCATTGATTTCTTGCATTTTCATGGTAGCCCACTGGCGCCGCTCCGCCGGATAGGCGTCGGGATGATATTTGCGCGCCAGCGTTTTATAGGCGCGCTCAATTACCTCTTTGGACGCCTCCGGATGGACCTCCAGGATTTTGAGGTAGTCTTTCAAATCAGCGAAAAACTCTGGGAGAGATCGATTATGACGAAGCTAATCATCCCCCTCACTCAGGAAAGACAATGATTTTCATTCTGAGGAGTCACCTGCAATCGCTGTCATTCTGATAAGCAAAGCGGCGAAGAATCTGCTTTTTGACAGTGATCCTTGATTTCCGCTCAGAATGACAATGCTTGACAAATCAATATCCGGAATTATATATCAAAACAGGGTAACTATCCCTCGTTAAGACTGCCCCGGTGGAAGACCTTGAGACAGATTCTTTGGGGCAGAAACGATGCGGCTGAAGTGGCGCAGAACCACTTCAGCCAACATCAATGGGGAAAGATGTGCCGTTTAATTCTTATTCTGACATTGTCTGCCTGCCTGCCATCGCCTGCCGTTCAGTCAAAGCGGGTTAGGCAGGAACTTTCTCCCGGGCGCGGCTCGCACGGCCGTATTGCCACCCCTTGGAAGGCCCGTGCCCCTGAGTTGTTTCCAGGATCAGGTCCGCGAAGGTTGTTTCTTCCAGATGCTCAATCAGGGATTCCTGGATCCGGTTTAAAAAAGGATAAGCCGGACAAATACCATCCCGGTTGCACTCTCCCTGCTCCCTCAGGCAGCGGCTGATCATGATTGGCTCTTCGATTGCCTCGATCACCTCGCGCAGATTGATGTTATCGGGCCGCCGGGCCAGCATGACGCCGCCCTGATTGCCCCTTAGCGTCCGGACGATACCGGCGCGGGCCAGCGTGCGCATGATTGTCGGAAGGTATTTCTCCGGTATCTCCTGTTGGGAAGCGACCTCTTTGGTTTGTACGACGATTCCTTCATCTTGCGCCGACAGGTGCAAGATCGCTCTGATTGCATAATCCGCCTGTCTGGTAAGCTGCATCTGTCACTCCTCAATTGATGGAACTGATGCCGGCTGGACAGTACAGAAAAAACCAGCCATTAGTAAAACTTATGTCAGGAGCATAACGGCGGCAGGCCGCCGCTACCATCGGGGAAATCCCCCATTTTTGTTACCGATTTAACTTATTTGAGCGAAATAGTTCAGTATGTGGCTGAATTCGGCGGCAAGGAATGATTAAAAATGAACTGTTGAGCAATTGAAAAATGTCGTCCCTGGCGGAGTAAAGGGATCTGAAAAAATGTCATCCCTGGCGCCGCCTCCTCCAGTAGTATTTTACTGCGCGGCAAACCGGCCTAACCAGTCGGCTGATTGAGCCCAGGAGCCGGAAAACCAGGGATTCGATATCCCACGAAGAATACCAGCAGTCAACCAAAAGATAACGAACACCGGCCACCATGAAAATCCGTCAAAAGTAATTATATTCAGGCAAATTCCCGCCATAGCGGTCATCGCCGTCATCAGCCATGGCCGGTTTGATCTGGATCTGATTGCCGCGATGATGCTCTGGCCAAACAGGACGGCCAGGAAGAGAAACAACCATAAAAAGCCGGCATATCCCTGCTCCAGAATAAAGCTGAGGTAAAAATTATCGATAGGCAGCGTTCTGCCCTTCGCCATGTATGTCCTGACGTTGGGGTTAATCCGGGCCAGGAAGGCCGGGCCCGATCCCCAGCCAACGCCAAGCGCCCTTGTTTTTTCAATGCCATGGATGGTGGCGTCCCACCGGTACGTCCGCTCATTGACGCTGTCAAACAGCCGGTACCTGACGGACTGCGAAAGGGGCTGAAAAAAAACAATTCCTGAAATGGCTAGCACAATTAACAGGCCGGCCATTGGCATCAATAAATATTTATGACGTTTTACCAGCGCCCAGATGGCAAAGATTACGCCGAAGCAAATGACAATCAGCAGACTGGATTTGGAGATGGAAAGGAGGATCGCGATCAGCTCCAGGCCAATGGCTCCGATCCCGAAGAGCCGCTCGCGGCGGCTGCCGCTGGTAAAATAGAGCAGAGCGGTGAACGGGATTGTAAATACCAAAAATGTGCCAAAAACAGCGGGATGCAGCAGCGTGGAGGCGATCCGGTGGATGCCGCTGTGATCCGGAGTCGGCGTCATGTAAAGGTCAAAGAGATCATTTTTGAGAAAAAGCCGCTCCAGCAAACCGATCACGGATGTGAGGGCGCCGAGCCCCGCAATCGCCAGAATGATTTTCCGGAAGTATTTTGGCCTAACGGCAACGATCGAGGCCAGATAATAAACACCGGCGCCCAAAAGGAAATATTCCAGCGTCACCAGTTGATAGTTTCTCAGGAAGAGATATCCAATCAGCATCAAGGCGGCCGCATCAAGAAGTCCAAACTCCCGGTTATGGACGGAACCGGCAATATTTGTCAGAATCGCAATAAAAATAAACGGCAGGGGGATCAAAATCGTTGACACAGATGTATTCCCTGACATCGTCAGGAGATTGGGCATCAGCAGCGCCGCCGCCGCCAGCCCCGCCAGCACCGCAAAGGTGGCGAAGGGCAGTTGCAACGCTGCCCAGAGGCCTGTAATGAAAGATCTTTCTCCCGTGATGGAGTTTTCCAGATGCGAGACGCTCATTAAAATCCCAGAAGCCTTTGCCCCTGCGGCATGTTTACTCTAGGTCATTTACCGGATGCCAGCCGACCAGTATTCCCGTAAAGAAGAAAAAAGGAAGAGTCAAAGCAAACATATTCCAATCCCAGTCAAATGATGAGTGAACTAAATATATAACTGCCATTGACAATAAAGCGCCGGCCAGCCCCCCGTGCAAATGTTTTCTGATCTTTCTGAAATTATTCGTTGCCAGGGTTAAAGTTAAACACAGAAATGAACCAGCGAAGATAATTCCAACCAGTCCCAGTTCACTTAAAATATCAAATTCAGTTCCATGCGCCTGTTTGGCGAATGCGACGCCCTGATGCCTTTGCGTTAAGTGTATCAAAGGAAAAGTCTGCGCGCCCAGCCCGATAATAGGATGTTCTTTCCAGCTCCTGATTGCCTCTTGCCATAATTGCCATCGAACCGTAGAACTTATTTCCAGCAGGCGGTCAGCGCCAGTCTCAGTTGGCTTCGAAGAAGAAAATGCGTGCCATTCCTGAATCAGCCATCCTCCCAGTGAGGATTTCGAACTAACAAAAAAGCTAGCATAGATCAACGTGAAAACCAAAAGCAATCCTAGCACCAATGCGCCCACGATATTTTTTTTCTGTTGAGATATGCGGAAGCGTGACTCTGCCAGAAATACAGATATAAATGTTACGATGACAAAAGCAACTGCTAACAACATGTACAGGCGAAGCGATACCGCCGACTGATTTTTTATAGCAAGAGAAGCGCTGGGATGCATCAGTCCGGACTGCGTGTTGCTCCACCAGCAAATGAGGAGTGTCGGAATGCCGATCAGGGACAAAATGCTTAGGCTGCGTAATCTCAGAGGCACCAAAGCGAAATAAATCACCATGCCGGCAAACAGAGCGAGGAATGCGCCTCTGGAGAGAGTGAAAAAAAGGCTAAGGAGCAAGATTAAAGCCGACAAGGTGGCAAATAACCGGGCTGCAAAAGGCGATCGCGGGCTGGCGGCAAAATATAGGGCTATAATAAAAGCCATCGCCATTAAGACACCCAGCGCATTCGTATAGCCCAGGGGTATCGATGTACGGGCAAGTCCGCTGGGATCAACGATGTCCGCTGGAAGAAGCTTGACCCCCAGCGAATAAAGCCCCGCGGCAACAGAGGCAGCCAGGAACATCCAGGCAGCTATGTGTCTGGCCAGATTGTTTACTCCAGCAATCAGCCCCAAAGCGAAGACGGCCAGATATCCGCCGGTTCGGTTGAACCCGTTCCAGGTCAAGTCACCCGAGATGCTCCAGAAAATGGAGATACCACTCCAAAGCCAAAAAAAGCTTAAAAGCGCCACTGTGACCATGGGCCAGCCTCTTTTGATGGTAATTTTTCTGGGATTGGACCATGCCAAAAAGGCCAGCAAAAGCCAAGCGCCGATCACGTCCATAGTCATTGGACCTAAAAAGTATGCGCCGTTGAAGAAGATTGAAAAAGCTTCTAATATCAGCAGCAGAATTGTTGCAATAGTTATTGGCGCGGGTTTTGTCAGGAGGATTCGAATGCCCGGCGCTTCCATCGAAGATGTTCCAGTTCCGTTTTGCAAGATTTAATAATAGTATATAAAATCAGGCCGTCGGAACTTTTGCGAATCCCTATACCTTTGTGAGGTTTCTTTAAACAATGGATATCACTCCTTCAAGAGGAGTTAAAGAATTTCGCGAACAGGTAGGGGTAATATGGCGCCATAAATGGCTGGTGCTTCTATCGGTGGTAATAATCACAACGGTTGCCACCGGCGCCACGGTTCTTTTCAGCACCAAACAATACCAATCGTCGACGGAAATTCTTCAGCAAGACTCCGGTTTGGACCGGGCATTGCTTGGATCCACCATGTTTCAAAATCCAGGCGATGACCCCGAGCGTTACATGGATACTGCTGCCGAGCTGGTAGTGTCGCCGCAAGTAAATGCCGCTGTTTCAAAGGAGTTGGGTCGCAGGCTGAAAGGCAAGGATCCGGCTTCGATGGTTAGTGTGAGCGTCATTAACCAGGCAGACATCCTCAAGATCACAGCCACCGATCATGATCCACGGCTTGCCTCGGATGTGGCCAACAGCTACGCGAATAATTACATCGCCTGGCGCCAGCAGACTGATACTAGCATTCTGCAACAGGCAGAAGCGCCCATACAGTCACAGCTTTCCAACATGACACCTGACAATCAACAGGGTTCTACCTATAACGACCTCAATAATAAATTGCAGACTCTGAAAATGCTGCAGACAATTCAAACAGGTAACTTACAAATTGTCAATGTAGCCGTGCCTGCTGCCAGCCCTTCATCGCCGCGACCGGTGCGCACCGGCTTTCTGGCCTTTTTTTCCAGTTTGGTATTTGCGTTCGGAGCGGTATTCACAGTGGAGATGACTGACAAACGGATTCGGAAATCTGATGAAATCACAGCCCGAGTCGATAAACCAATTCTAGCCTCAATTCCATTTCTCCGTTCTGCCGACCGCCAGCTTGAGACATTGTTGAATCCTGCCGGACCCGCTTCCGAAGCCTACCGGATTTTGAAAACAAATCTCAGTTATCTGGAGCCGGACAGTGAAATCAAATCCATAATGGTCAGCAGTTCGGAACCCAATGATGGAAAATCCACCACCATCGCCAATCTGGCGGTTACGCTTGCCCGCGGTGGCAAAAAAATAATCATTATCGAAGGTGATCTTCGCCGTCCCACTCTTGCTGGCTATCTTGACCTCAAAAATTCCGTGGGAGTCACGAATGTCATTTCCGGCAATTCCAGCCTGAGAGAATCCTTGCAGATGATTGAGGCCCGGGAACTCTCAAATCAAAACACGAACGATGATTTTGAAGCTGATCAATTATTTGGCCAGTTAAATGGCACCAAGCCTATATATTGCGTTACCTCAGGCCCGATCCCGCCAAATCCGGGTGAAATGGTTGCTTCTGAAAAAATGTCCGTCATTATTGATGAAGCTGCCGGTTATGCAGACATCGTCCTGGTCGATGCGCCACCGCTCCTGGCGGCGGCAGACGCCACTAGTATCGCAGCCAAGGTTGATGGCGCGATTCTGGTTGTAAAGCTGGATTCGACGGCAAAAAAGTCATTGAACGTGATTAATGATTTCATAGCAACAGTTCCATGTAAGGTCCTTGGCATCGTAGTCACTAATGCGCCCGGATTTAATTCTTATAAAAAGGGCTATGGATACTATGATGTCTATAATTATCTATGATTACTGAAATCCGGAATTTCAAAAGATGTCATCATCCGCTTCAGCCTCCCGATTAAGATTTTTTCGTAATACCACTTTTAATGTATCAGGACAAATAATATTACTGCTTGCGAGCCTGATTGCGACTCCTATCTTTTTTAAATATCTGGGGGCTGAAGGCTATGGGTTTTGGGCGCTGGCGCTTGCTTTTAGCGGCACCGCCGGTGGCTTGGATATGGGGATGAGCGTTGGTCTGACTCGCGCGAT
>JACWAM010000091.1 GCA_014874265.1 Thermoleophilia bacterium
AACCCGGCCGCCTCCGCCGCGGATGAGTACTTTAGCTTAAGGGTAGGCGGAGGCTTTAGCGACCTTTCCGGCTACCACAACGGCCAGGTGGCTCCCGGCGCAGGGGCCGAAGCGGCGCTGGCGGCAAGTAGCTGATAACTCCTGCAAGTTGGTCGGCCTTCTGAGGCTTGTTCTTGCGTCCGTCGGTCTGCTTGCCCCGGGTCTTGTGATACCGAACGGTGCTTTCGTCCACACCGAAGAGCTTTGCCAGTTTCCTGTTACTGATGTCCTTCTGGCCTGTTTCCTTTATGGCCACGATTACCTCCCGCGTTAGTTTCACCATGAAGCGCCCTCCGTCGAAAGTTGATGGTTGACCACTTTCGATTCGACGGAGATCTGCCTGACATGATCGCAGGATGCTGAAAAATACGTGTCACTTAGGGGAGGAGGATATGTGTCTGGCTACACCAGGACATTTTCTCAGGCGATGGTTTGAATAAGTCAAAGCTGGTCGGGGCGCCCGGATTTGAACCGGGGGCCTCTTGCTCCCAAAGCAAGCGCGCTACCAAGCTGCGCCACGCCCCGAAAAAACCAGATGATGGTTGGTTGATAGTGGATTGTTGATAAACCATAGTCAATCCATTGAAGGCCTATTTTATCACGAACGCTGTGGCACTTTTATCAACCGCCTGCCAAGCTCGAGGTCCTTCAGCTTCGTCTCAGGATGACAAACTTTCTGAGCGAAAAGGATGAACAGCTTAACGAAACCTGCCGGAGCTTTCAATCAGCCGCCGGTATCCCCGCAGAAATTCCGCCCCGCTCATGCGCCGTTTACCCTGTGGCTGAACTTCCAGCAGCTCCAGAAAACCATCACCGCACAGGACAAACAGGCGCTGCCCGCTAATGACGACATCGCCCGGCCCCCTTGATTGTGAACCCTCCAGATCCGGACTAACAGCCCCCGCCCGCCAGATCTTGAGTGACATCTCCCCCGCTGCTGTGTAAGCGCCGATGTGCGGTGACAGGGCGCGCACCTGGTTGATTATCTCGCGCGCCTGTCGCGACCAGTCAATACGGCGGTCCGCGGGAGTAATCTTCTCCGCGTAGGTAACCAGAGATTCATCCTGCGGCTCGCCTCTGAGCCGGCCGGCCTCCATCTCATCAAGCGTGGCGACCAGCGCCTCGCCCCCGGCCCGCGCCAGTTTCTCGTAGATGGCGCCGGCGTCATCCCTATCCTCGATCGGTACGCTCTGACGCCGGTAAACCTCACCGGAATCAAGCGCCAGCAAGACTTTCATGATCGAGACACCCGTCTCATGCTCGCCCTTCATAATCGCCCGCTCTACCGGCGCTGCGCCCCGGTACCTGGGCAACAGCGAGCCGTGGACGTTGATGCAAAGGATGGCGTCAAGCAATGGCTGTTTGAGGATCTGGCCAAAAGCAGCTATGGTGAGCACTTCTGCTCCCAGCTCGCCGAGCAGGGCAATCGTCTCCGGCGAGCTGATGCTCTCGGGCTGCTCGACGCGGAGCCCCTGGGCCAGCGCCAGCTCTTTCACCGGCGACTGGCGCGGTCCCAGGCCGCGGCCGGACGGACGGTCCGGCTGCGTGAATACGACGACTATTTCATGCCGCGAGCGGATGAGGCTGTCCAGAACAAGAGCGCCAAAGCGGGGTGTGCCGGCGAATGCTGCGATCAATCGCCGGGCAGCCTGGTCTGCCGGAGGCGCCCCATCAGGTCCTTGCGCTGCTCGCGGGTGGTGCGGTTGTGGATCATCAAGCCCCCCAGATGATCGACCTCGTGCTGAAGAATCCTCGCTTCAAGCCCCTCCAGCTCGAGTTCGCGCTCGCTACCCTCGAGGTCTAGCCCTGTAACCTTTATTTTTAAAGCGCGCTCCACGTCTACGGCGAGGCTGGCCAGGCTGAGGCAGCCTTCGGGTTCGGTTTCGGTTTCCTCTGACATCCACGTGATCTCAGGATTGAGCAGCACCTGCGGCTCTTCGCTGCCAAAGCGGAAGACGATCAGTTGCTGCAGAATGCCGATCTGCGGCGCGGCTAAGCCGACGCCGTCGGCAGCGTACATGATCCTGATCATCCGCTCCGACAGCTGGCGGATTTCATCTCCAGGTGCGACGCGGCGGGATTCTTCTTTCAGAACCGGATCACCATACTGCCTTATCTGCCGCCATGCCGCGGCTTTGGTTTTCTCATCTATACTCATTGCCCTCCGTCACGACAGCCGCTGGGGATCAACATCAACGATTATCCGGACTCCCCGCTTGGTAAACGGCCCCCGGTATCGCTCCAGCACGGGCTGGAACGCCTTTAACGTTTTTTCAGTGCTGTCCGTCTTTACCAGAATATGACTGCGCCACCAGCCTTGCAAGCGGAAAAGATCGGCCGGCCCCAGAATCTGCCCGCCGGCAGGCGGCAGTTTTTGTTTGAGGAATTCTACCGCCTGGCCAGGCTTGCCTTCGGTCTTTGACAAGCAAATGATATTTATCAATCTGGAATAAGGCGGATACCCCAGCCGCCGCCGCCGCTCAAGCTCAGAGCGGTAAAATTCTTCTGTTGCTTGACTTGCCGCCATTCTAATACATTCAATGCCCGCATTCCACGTCTGGATCAGAACCCGTCCCGGCGATCCGGCGCGGCCGCTGCGCCCCGCCAGCTGGGTCAGGAGGGCGTAGGTCTGCTCTTCAGCGCGAAACTCGGGAAACTGGAGCGCCAGATCGGCGTTGATGACCGCGGCCAGCGTCACGTCAGGGAAGTGATGACCTTTGGCCACCATCTGCGTTCCCAGCAGGACGGCGGCGCCCGGGCGCCCGAATTCCCGCAGGATACGCGGCCCCTCGCCGTACCCGGAGGCAGTATCAGCGTCCAGGCGGAACACCGGCGCTTCCGGAAATCGCCGGCAAAGTTCCTCCTCAATTCTTTCGGTGCCAATCCCCCAGCGGCGCAGCTCGGCGGCGCCGCATTCCGGGCAGATATCAGGCATAGGCGTGGCGGCGCCACAATGATGGCAGCAAAGCCGGCGGGCCCGCGAATGAATCGTCAGGGAGACTTCGCAATTGCGGCACTGCCAGACGTAGCCGCACTGGCCGCACTGCAAGAAGCCGGCATATCCGCGCCGGTTCAACAGGAGGATGGCTTTGTCGCCGCCGGCTAGGGTGGAATCGAGCTCATCCAGCAGACGGCGGCTGAAAATCATGACATTTTCTTGCAACATGTCAACAATTTCGACAGACGGCATGGCGGCGCCGGTGGCGCGGTCGGGCAGCTTGTAGTGCTCTCTGACACTGAAGTAGCACTCGACGCTGGGCGTGGCGCTGCCGTAGACCAGGGCCGCCCCCTCCCGGCGGGCCCGCTCGAGGGCGGCGCGGCGGGCATCATAATGAGGCTCGTTTTCCTGCTTGAATGAGGCGTCGTTTTCCTCATCGACGACAATCAATTTTAAATCGGGCAGCGGCGCAAACAGGGCCGACCTCGGGCCGATGACGACATCAACTTCTCCGGAGCGAATGCGCGCGTACTCGTCATAACGCTCGCCGGCGGCCAGGGCGCTATGATAAATCCCCACCCGCGTCCCGAAGCGTTTCTGAAGTCTGTTGACTGCCTGGTGTGTAAGTGATATTTCCGGCACCAGCATGATCGCCTGGCCGCCGCGGCTGATGGCGGCTTCCATGGCCCTGATGTAAACCTCGGTCTTGCCAGCACCGGGGACCCCTCTCAGCAGCAGCGGACAGCTGCCGGCAGCCGTCCCGTGAGCATCCAGCCGCGCTTCGATGGCGCCCAGAGCCTCCTGTTGCGCCTGGTTAAGCACAAGCGGCTGCGTCAGGCCGCTTGCGGCAGGATCCGCCCTGCTCCCGTAATAACGGAGCGAGCTGCGGCGTACCTGCCTCTTGAAGATCTCCACCAAGCCGGTTTGCGCAAGGGTCCTCACTGGCGAGTCACTCACCCGGGCGCGGCGAAGCAGCTCGGCTAGAGGCATCTCTCCGAGATCAGTCAGCGCCTCCAGCACGCGGCGCTGCGGCTGGCTTTTGCCGGCTTCAACTCGAACGTCGCGCCGGCTGACACGGACGAATTTGACGCTTCTCGGCCTGAGCGGGGCTTCCCGGAGACGGTACATCAAAGAACCATTGTGGTCCGTTTCCCTGACCAGCGGCGGCAGCCCGCCGGGGGGAAGCACCAGCGACAGCGCCGCCGCGGGAGAACAGTAATAATACTCCGAGACCCACAGGGCAAGATCCAGCAGCGCCGCCGGCAGCGGCGGGAAGTCAACCACCTGCTCCACATCAACCAGCCGCGCGACCGGGGATTCTGACGCTTCCCCCACGCCGGCCACAACGCCCAGCACTTTCCGATGGCTGAAGGGGACAAGGACGACCGAACCTGTCCTAACCGCTCCCGCCAGATCGGCAGGAACGCGGTAGTCAAAAGCGCGGCTTAAAGAGCGCGCCTTGAGCTGGACGTAGACGCGGGCTACCGGGCCCGTTTCCGGCGGGTCTCCAGAAGGACCACCGCTGCCGGCGGACCGCGAAGTCGCGCTTTTCAGGACTGCGGCGGTTTCAGGAGGAGGGGACATGATTTCATTATAGCGCGCTGTCACGACGGCATCCCGCGAGTTGAGCCCTGCCGGCTAGGCGGGAACTATGGGTGGACCCATGGAAGTCCGCGCCCGCAACGGCATCCCGCGAGCTGAGCGTTGCCGGCAAGGCTCGCGAAACAGAAAGAGTCACCCGGCGGCATGCGCGAAAGCGCAAATGCCGGCAGGCAGCAGTAATGGCGCGCTGCCAACAGCGCCAGGCAGATGATCTCCTCCGGGATCCGGTGAGTCGAGAACTTTCGGAATTCCGGCCGGGGAAGGTTCCTGCCTAAGGTACGTGTGCCTGGCGCCGCAGGCGTCACCGGCACCGGCAATGATTGAAGCCCGGAATCTGCTTGCTCCCACCGGCAAGTCGTAGCGCAACATGAAGGCCGCCGAGCCGCCGCCAGGGATATCACCCAGGCCAAAAAGAAGGCCGGTGGCCATCGTGACCCCACCCGACGCAGCGGCGGTATCGATCCGGGCGCCAAAAGCGCCGAAGCCGGAATCGTTGCCAACATTGTAATCGACGCTCAGCAAGCCGTTTATATAGTCCCTCAGCCAAATGCTAGGGGCGCCCTGCGGGCGCCCCATTGAAATTGAATATTACCCAAGCCGGAAAGCCACGCCGGATCATTTCACTGGCTTGTTCTTCGGAGCCTCCGGCAGGCCCGTTACTCCGCCACGTTCAGCGCCTGGTCCTCCTGGCTCTCTTTCGCGGGCTCGACCGCACCCAGGCCCGCGTCTTCGCGAAGGGAGTCGGCCTTGTCGGTGCGCTCCCAGGTGAAGTCGTGGTCATGGCGTCCAAAGTGGCCATACGCCGCCGTCTTCTGGTAGATCGGACGGCGCAAGTCCAGATCGCGGAGAATGGCGGCCGGTCTCAGATCGAAGTGATGTTTGATCAGTTCCTCGATCTTTGCCAATCCTATTTTCTCGGTGCCGAAGCAATCCACCATCACGGAAACCGGATGGGCGACACCGATAGCATAAGCCACCTGCACTTCGCACCTCTGGGCGAGGCCGGCAGCGACGACGTTCTTGGCCACGTAGCGGCAAGCATAGGCCGCCGAGCGGTCCACCTTCGTCGGGTCCTTGCCGGAGAAGGCGCCACCGCCGTGGCGGGCAGCGCCGCCGTATGTGTCCACAATGATCTTCCGGCCGGTTACGCCGCAGTCGCCCATGGGTCCCCCGACCACGAATTTGCCGGTCGGGTTGATCATAATCTTGATTTTGTCTGGATCATACATGCCTTCCGGCAGGATCGGATGGACAACATGCTCGATGAGGTCGGGGCGGATCATCGTGTCAATGTCGATGTTGGGCTGATGCTGCGTCGAGATGACCACGGTAAGAATCTCAGCCGGCTGCCCGTCTTCATAGCGCACCGTAACCTGCGTCTTGCCGTCCGGGCGCAGATACGGCAGCACGCCGCTCTTGCGCACTTCCGACAGCCGCTTGCCGAGTTTATGCGCCAGCAGGATTGGCATCGGCATCAACTCCGGGGTCTCATCACAGGCGTAGCCGAACATCATCCCCTGGTCTCCGGCGCCCTGGAGGTCAAGCGGATCTTCATCATCGGCGTCGGTGCGGACTTCGAAGGCCTGGTTGACGCCCTGGGCGATATCGGGAGACTGCTCGTCGAGCGCCACGATGACGCCGCAAGTGTCCCCGTCAAAACCGTATTTGGCACGGGTATAACCTATGTCAAGGATTATCTCGCGCACCAGCTTGGGGATGTCAACGTAGGTTTCGGTGGTGATCTCGCCGCCGACGACGACCAGCCCGGTGGTCACCAGCGTCTCGCAGGCCAC
>JACWAM010000092.1 GCA_014874265.1 Thermoleophilia bacterium
ATGAGTTTTGTTACCGGTTCAACCGGCGAGGCCAGCGAACCGATCTTTTTCGCCGGGTTCTAAACCGCTGCGCTCGTTTTACAGAGCCGGTTACTTATGCTCAATTAACCGTTCCTGAACGAGTTGTATGATCAGTAAAATGATAAAAATGATTGCTTTTTGACGAAGTCATTTGTTCTTTATCTTGCTGATGAAAGACGTCGTGGCTGAAATCGCGCGCTTTCTGGACCGGTTCCAGTGGCGCTAAACTGATTAAACAAACCGTTGATTATTTGACGACGAAGTTGACCAGCCGGCCGGGAACGACGATCTCTTTAATCACCTGTTTGCCTTCAGTATAACGGCCGGCCTTGCCGCTTGCCCGCGCCGCCGCGAGCAGTTCGTCCTTCGAAGATGCCGCCGCCATTTGCATACGGTCACGCACCTTTCCGTTAACCTGGACGACCAGTTCATAAGTTTCCTCTTCCAGATAAACCGCGTCGGCTTGAGGCCACGGGTGCCGCCAGAGTTCTTCGTGGCCCAGCCGCTCCCACAACTCGGCGCTGATGTGCGGGCAGAACGGATCCAGCAGCTGAACGATTGTTTCTGCGGTATACCGCAGCGCCAGCCTGCCATCCTCGGAAGAAAAGAGTCCATCCTTGATCAGGTATGCTTGATTAACAAGCTCCATGACGGCGCTGATCGCGGTGTTAAAATGAAAGCGCTCGCCGATATCCGCGGTCACCCTGGCGATGGTCTGGTGATTCTTTCGCATCAGGCTGCCCGCCTCGCCGGTAACAGCCGGTCCCGCCGCCGGGGCCGTAGCAGATGCGCCGGCTTCCCCCGCCCCCGTTTTTTCGATAATCTCACCCACCAGCCGCCAGACTCTTCCCAGAAACCGGAAGGCACCCTCGATCCCCTGATCCTGCCATTCGACGTCCAGCTCCGGCGGCCCCATGAAGAGGACGTAAAGCCGGAGTGTGTCGGCGCCGTAACGCTCCACATGCTCATCCGGATTTACGACATTCCCCTTGGATTTGCTCATCTTGGCGCCCTTGTAATAAATCATCCCTTGGGTAAACAGATTGCGGAACGGCTCGCGGAAATCCACCATCTTCATGTCAAACAGGACCTTGGTGAAAAAGCGCGCATACATCAAGTGGAGGATGGCATGCTCCACACCGCCAATGTACTGGTCTACGGGCATCCAGTAACCGGCAACAGCATTGTCAAACGGCGCCAGGTCATTATGCGGATCGGTATAACGGAGAAAATACCATGACGAATCGACAAAGGTGTCCATGGTGTCAGTCTCCCGCCGTCCCGGTCCGCCGCAGGATGGACAGGTCGTGTTGACAAATTCTTCATTGGCAGCAATCGGCGACTTGCCTTTGGGAGCATAGTCGCTAACTTCCGGCAGTAGCACCGGCAAATCAGCCTCGGGGACGGGAACGACGCCGCAGCGGTCGCAGTAGATAATGGGAATGGGCGCGCCCCAGTAACGCTGGCGGCTGATCAGCCAGTCGCGGAGACGGTAGCTAACGGCGGCGCGACCCAGGTGTTCAGTGCCAAGCCACTCCGTGATGGCGCGGCCGGCGTCGCGATTTGGCATGCCGTCAAAAAGGCCGGAATTGACCATGACTCCATCCTCCGTAAACGCCGCCGTCATCGCCGGGCCGTCGCCGGCGAGGGCGCCATCCCCGGAAACAACTACGCGAACGTTTATGCCAAACTGACGGGCAAACTCAAAATCACGCTGGTCGTGAGCCGGCACCGCCATGATCGCACCGGTTCCGTATTCCGTCAGCACATAATCGCTCACATAGATGGGAATGGGCTCATTATTGACCGGATTCAGAGCATAACGTCCGGTGAACTCCCCCGTCTTGTCACGCTCGGCGGCGACGCGGTCAACCACTGACTTAAGCCGCGCCGCTGTGATGTAATCACGAACCGGATTCTCATGCTCGGTACCGTCCACCAGTGTCTCAACCAAGTCATGCTCGGGAGCCAGGAGAAAGAAAGTGGCGCCGAAAAGCGTGTCAGGCCGTGTGGTAAACACGGGGATATCAATATCGAGGCCGGCGACGCGGAAGACAACCTCGGCGCCTTCACTTCTGCCAATCCAGTTGCGCTGCATGGTGATAACACGGTCCGGCCACGAATCAAGGAAGTCTATATCTTCCAGCAACCGCTCGGCATAATCGGTGATCCGGAAAAACCATTGCGCCAGGCTGCGCGGCTCAACAGTGGCGCCGCACCGTTCGCACTCTCCCTGGATAACCTGCTCGTTGGCGAGCACGGTCGCGCAGGAAGGACACCAGTTGACAGGCGCCTCTTTCCGGTATGCTATGCCACGCTCAAAAAACTTAAGAAAGAAATATTGCGTCCATCTGTAGTATTCCGCATCGCAGGTGGAAATCTCCCGGCTCCAGTCGATGGAAACACCCAGACGGTGCAATTGCTGGTTGATATTGCCGGTGTTAATTCTGGTCAACTCGGCGGGATGGGCGCCGGTCTTGATGGCGGCGTTTTCCGCCGGCAGTCCGAAAGCGTCATATCCCATCGGATGAAACACGGTAAAGCCGTTTCGCGCCCGGTAGCGGGCAATAACGTCGCCCATGGAGTAGTTTTTCACGTGACCCATGTGGAGCGTCCCCGAGGGATACGGGAGCATCTCCAGCACGTAGCTTTTCCTGGACGGATCGGCTTTGCCCGGCTCGGCCGGATTAGGAACTCGGAAGGAATCCTGTTCCTTCCATATCTGCTGCCATTTGGCTTCTATCTTGGCGGGGTCATATCTGTCCATGGCCAGCGAACATTATATCAGCAGAGGCGGGCGGGGAAACATTTGACAGTCAAGCGTGTCTGCCGTTAAGCCCGTGGACTTAAAATTGGCGCCAAGGCAAGGGGCGCGCCCCAAGGGCGCGCCCCCCATTCTTTTTTAAAATCAGCCAGCCCGCTACTGGCAGACCCATTCATCCCTGCGTCCCTGGGCGAACATCCAGGCGGCCGCCATCGCTTGAGCATGGCCGTCAAAGATGTTGTCACCGCCGTATGGCGTGCCGGCCCAGGTGCCAGGATTAAACTGGAACAACCCTTTGCAGATACCATTATCCGCGTTCGGGTCTCCCCCGCTTTCGCAAATCATCACCCGGTAAAGAGTAGCGGCGTTCTGCCCGTAGGCCGCCGCCGCTTCTACGAGGTCGGGCCCCCACTGCCCAAACTGCGCCACTGCTTCCTGGTTCTGCTGGGCCTGCCGCTGCTTTGCCTGCTCGGCGGCCTGCTGCTTTGCCGCCATCAGCTTTGTTTCTGTTTGACTAATCAGCGCCGTCCGGGCGCTTCCCGGCTGAGACATCCTCGCCCCCGCCGTTTCCAAACCCTGTGCCGCCTGTGCCGCCAAGGCATAAATGCCTAAGACCAGCAATCCTGTCGCGACAACCAGTGAGACATTACGCATACTTCCTTTCCGGCCTGCTGGGGCCTTCGATTAGCTTTCATTACCGGCCGGCGGCCTGTAATCGGCAATCGCCGCCGGACGTCCCGCAATTTAAAAAAACACCTCCTCAAATTGTTTTGACACATCGAAGCCACACATTCTCCAAATGGATATTGACCACATGGTTTGCAGCAATCGGCTGCTTCTCACCAATACTTAAGTCGTGAGATGACTGCATTTGCTTTGAACAAGCGCCTCCGATCCCTCATCCAGACCCATCCGGACGCGCCAATGCACGCAAAGCAGCCGCCAAGGCAGTAAAAAACAAGGGATTAAAGAAAAGACTTAAGAAAAGGTTCCCCGCCAATAATCAGATCCGGGGGCTCCAGATCCGGAATCACAGAAGGCGCGGATGCCAGATGGGGCTTATTTACTTGTCGGCGATTCGCCGTGAGGTGCAAACCGAAGCATTATAGTGAAATAAATTGTGTGGCGCAAATTAGTGACGGGCTATTCTCCGAATTCAAGAAGCCCTGGCAAGAATTTCTTGCCCGCCATTGTTTATGTGAATCACGGAGTTCCATGATACAAAAGGAAAGTCCTCCGGACAGTTCGCCTGGGTCCAATGAAGAGCTTCGTTATTTGAGCTCTCTATCGCTCTGTCATGTCACTTTTCTGAGATAATAAACTTTACCGCTCATCCTATTTGCTCAGGAAATCTGTCATCCTGAAAGAAAACGACGAAGGCTCTCTATATCATCCAAAAAGCAGATTCTTCACGGAGTTTATTCTGAGCGAAGCAAAGTGCTCAGAATGACAAATTCAAGAATCACTTGAGTTGATATGATAAACCATGAACTTAAGCTTTTTATATTGGCAACATCTTCAGGAACTTCTTGGCTTTAACTCAAGGCGGCCGGCGGCACGGTGACACTGCACTGCCAACCTGAGCACTCAAAGGAAAGCTCTTTGATGTTCTTGTGTTTTATCAGCACTGGCTTGCCGAAAGCACAACCATACAACATTATCGCCGCGAACCGATTTCCCGCGGTCCGCGAGACCGGGAGCCAAAATCCAGCCGGGTACGGGTAAATAAACAACCATGCCGACAGGCTCCAGCGCCTGGCTGCCCACATCCATCAATCCAGGATAAGCTAAGCTGCGCCCGCGTCGCTTTTCCGCACCAGCCGGCTAATAAAGTATGCGGTCAAGCCCACTGCCACTGGCGCGACAAATACCAGAATCCTGAGCGCGGTTCTGAGCGTATCCACCTGAGTCGAAGCCGCTACGGCGGCAACATCCTGACTGCCGGCCACAACCAGCACCAGCAGATATGTAAGCGCGCCAAACCCGATCGCGGTCCGTACCGGATTGCTGGCAGGCGGTTGAAGCACGTGATGAACGCTATGATCGCCGGTTACCTTCGCTTCGATGTATGGCCAGAAATAAATAATGCCAAACATGAACAGTGGCATCAACACGCCTGGAAAGAACAGGCCGGGAACGGTATGGCCGGCGATGCTCAGATCAGATGAGGGAAACAGCCGCAGCGCCCCCTCCAGCCAGATGATATACCAGTCCGGCTGCGAACCGCTGGAAACCGAGTCGGCGTTAAAGGGACCGTATAGCCAGATGGGATTTATCTCGATGAGGCCGGCAAGAGCGGAAATGGCTCCAAAGACCAGGAAGAAAAGCCCCACGAATTTAGTGCTGTACACCGGCCAGAGGCGAGAGCCGACAATGCGCTGATTGGACCGGCCAGGTCCCGGGCAATTGGTGTGTTTCTGCCGCCAGAGAATCATCAAATGAATCGTAAGAATCGCCAGGATGATGAAGGGAATTACTACATGCAGCCCGTAAAGACGGGAGATGGTCACCTGGGTGGGGACATTGCCTCCAAACATGATAAAGGCCAGCCAGTCGCCGATGAATGGGATGGAAAGCAACACGGAATAGGCTATCCTGAGGCCTGTCCCTGAAAGCAGGTCATCGGGCACGGAATAGCCGGTAAAATCATTAAAGATGGCCAGAAGCAGCAGCGTCACCCCGATGACCCAGTTGATCTCCCGCGGGCGCCGGAAGGCGCCGGTGAAGAATATTCTCAGCATGTGCGCCATGATCGCGCCCAGGAAGATCAGTGCGGCCCAGTGGTGCAGCTGCCTCATAAATAGGCCGGCCCGCACGTCAAAGCTGATCTCGAGCGCCGAGCGATAGGCGGCCGACATTTGCACGCCCTTAAGCGCGTGATAGGAACCTTCATAAACCACTTTCGTCTCGCTCGCATTAAAGAACAGCGCCAGGAAAATTCCCGAGCCAACCAGGACAATAAATGAGAACAGGGCAACCTCTCCCAACATGAACGACCAGTGGTCCGGAAACACCTTGTCGATCGACTTGCGGGCAAATGAGGCTGCCCCCAGGCGGCTGTCAAACCATCTTGCTAGTCGAGATATCATGACCTGTTCCAGAACTCAGGACCGGGATGCTGGGAAAAGTCGCCGCGGGCGCGCAAAAAGCCGTCACTGTCAACGTAAAGCGGCAGCTGCGGCAGCGGGCGGCCAGCCGGACCGCCCACGACGGCCGCGCCGCGCAGGACGTCAAATGCGGATTGATGGCAAGGACAGAGTAAAATATTTACAGTTTTCTCGAATTGAGCTACCGGGCAGCCGGCGTGCGTGCATATCTTGGAAAAGGCAAGAAAGCCTCCGGGCGCCCAGTTTGACCGCCCCGGCGGCAGCCGGAGTTTGCTTTCATCAACGCGGATCAGGATTGTCTGTGATGCAGTCGCATTAACGTTTCCTTCCGGAAAAACCGTCATCATCGTCCCCTGCTCAATGGTTGCCGGCACCGGATTTCCGTCAGGCGTGACCAGCCTGGTTCCGGGGCGCCAGACGGTCTGAAACAACACCGGCAGCGGGCTCCGTCCCAACGAGCGAATCAGGGAGATGGAGCCAAGCCCAAGCAAACCGGCGGCGGAGCCAATCATCCATCCCAGCACCTTACGGCGGGCAATCTTTTTTTCACCGGTGGTAAACGACTCCAGAAAGGTCTCTATCTCTTCCTCGGTAGAGGCGAGAGAACCGCGGTCTTCACTGATCTCTTCGTCCCGCATCAGGTCGTGCGCCCAGAAGACGAGGCCTGCCCCGGCGCCGGCCACCGCCAGCGCCAGCGAGACCCCCAGCGACGCGGTCCCCATATCGTTCCAGTAAAAAACAAGGAAGGCCGCGGCGGCGGCGATCGACACCACCAGGGAACAGACCGCTTTGATCATCCCCGCCCCCTTCTTTCAATCCAGAAAGCCAGCAGCACGATCACGCCGAGAGCGCCCAGCGACGCCATACCCTCTGTAACCGGGCCGCGATAGCCTAAAGAAACTCCGCCGGGATGCTGCGGCTGCTGCAACAGCCTGACGTAGGCAGCGATTGAGGCCAGGTCATGCTGCGAGATGACATCGGGGGGGAACGCGGGCATCGGCCCCGGACCGCCGCGGATGGCGGCAGCTATCAGGGACGATGACAAACCGGTGAGCGCCGGAGCATTGCCGCCGGTGCCCACAAGCGCTCCTCCCCGCGCCGTGGCGCCGTGACAGCCAGCGCAGTTCAGCCGGTACAGGACCCCGCCACGGCTGACATCACCGCGGCCCAGATAAGTAGTAGCGATGTTGCTCGTAACATAACGGGCCACGGCGCTGATCTGCCCACTGGAAAGGGTGCTGGCATAACTAGGCATTCCGTCAAGTCCATGCGTGACGGTCTGGATCACAAAGCCGGTATCGGTAACAGCGCTCAGACTGGGCGCTTTTTGGGTGCCGTCCCCCTGAGGTCCGTGACAGGCGGAGCATATCTGCTGGAATGTAACGGCGCCGGAGGAAGCTTGATGCGCCGCCGGAGCCCCGAGCGCATACGCTGCCGCGAGCATTCGGGGCATGGCCGCCAGTGTAATATCTGTCTGCGACGATTGCGAAGTTTGCAAAGCATTGATATTCACGCGGGAGGGCCCGGGAAGCGGATTCAAAATCATGAGGATGAGCAAACCCAGAGTTAAAAATTTTCCTCCTCCCATTGTCACCATCCAGCCCTTTCTCGCCACGATTTACCGTGGTTTTTTACCCCGGAGCGGTGGAATTTCAAACAGGAGGAGAATCCCTGGATAAATTTGGGAGAATCATCCGTCGGTTCTTTTGTTTAAAAATCCCGCTGTCAGGCAACCTGAAAAGACAGAAAGATGAGGACGTTAGAATGCACATCGCAAAAATTGACAGGACTGTAAACATCTCCGTCCGTCTCCGGACAGGAAATGAGATGCCGGTTATGGGTCTGGGCACCTGGCTCCTTAACCATGACACCGCCGGGACTGTCGCTTACGCCCTCGGTCTCGGATACCCGATGATCGACACCTCCAGCGATTACCGCACCCAGCCGGGCATCGGTGCGGCGCTCAGAATCAGCGGGACCGCGCGGGACAGAATTTATATTTCGACAAAGGTAGAAGAAACCGACGACGCCTACGAAAGGACAAAGTTCGATCTGAAAGAGCTGGGCCTGGATTTTGCCGATTTAATGCTGATCCACCGGCCGCCGCCAGCCGGCGCCGGAGTGCGCCTCTGGCGTGGCTTGATCCGGGCGCGAAACGAGGGTCTTGCCAGAGATATCGGCGTCAGCAACTACTCGCCGGAGCTGATCGAACGCCTGATCGATGCCACCGATGAAGCCCCGGCTGTCAACCAGATCGAGTGGAGCCCGTTCGGGCACAGCGAGAAGATGAGACGGTACTGCGACGAACTCGGCATCATCATCCAGGCCTACAGCCCCCTGACCCGGGCAACCCGTCTGGGCGATGAGAGACTGGTGCGAATCGCGCAGAAGTACGGAAAAAGCCCAACGCAGATCCTCATCCGCTGGAACATCGACCAGGGCGCTGTCCCCATCCCGAAAGCCAATCAGAGACGGCACCTGGAAGAGAACATCGACGTTTTCGATTTCGAGATCGCCAGGAGCGACCTCCGGCTGCTTAACAGCCTCAATGAGCACTATTCTTCACTGGGATTCCTGCCGTATATCTGATTCGCAACTTCAAGATGGAAAGCTACCCCGTCATTTTTCCCGGTTCAACGACTCCATGCTCCCTTGCAGTTATCGCCCTGCCAAAAATCATCAGGTTTGCAAGTTTAGCCTTGAGTTTGCCGGGTAAGTGGCTAAAGAAAAGTACCGTATCAAACAATGCTATTAACGCTTACCCCGGCCTCGACGAAGTCAGGGCAATCGGGCGTGCGAGAAGCACGAACGTGCTGGTCAGGAACAATTCCATCGAAGACGACATGCGCGGCGGCATTGGCGTCTATGACAATTTGGTTTTGAAGAAGGCCATAACCTCGGTTGGTCGGGAACGCCGGGCAGCTCGGCACGCAGATTGTTCATCTGATAACAAATAATGTTACAAATCTGGTGGTTACGCTACCATAGGGTCAGGAATTAACGAGGCAATATTTGCTTAACCTGTTTGCCTAGCGGCAGAGGCACCTGGATTCGGGGTCTCTGCCGTTAATCCGCGCCATCAGGCTTGGTTCCGCCAAAGATCGTCTGCGCCAGCACTTTAAAATAGCAGGCGACGTCAATGAAGCCGGCTTCCTTTAACCAGTTACACTGGTCACCGAGGGGAGCCAGAATATTAGCGGTTTTGTCTGGCCTGCTGAGCCATTCCTCAGCCACCTGATCCCTGCTTCTTTCCGATCCCTTCTGCTGCTCAAATTTAAAGAGCGAGTCAATAAACAGATCATCCCAAACCGTTTCGGTCCACTCGGGCTCAGGAGTCACGGTATCGAGGTTGAGGAAAAGGCCCCCCGGCTTTAACAAGTCGAAAATTTCCCGGTACAAGCTTCTTTTTCTCTCATCTGGCTGGTGATGGATCGAGTAGCCGGAAATTATCAGATCAAACGGAGCCGCAGCCGCCACGGTACCGGTCCATTCAGGGCTGGCATAGTCGCTGACGATGAAATAAAGCCCGCCTGCATCGGCCCCGCCTTTCTTCCGGGCGGCATCGATCATGGCTTCGGAAAAATCGAGGAAGAATCCCGTCGATCGTGGATACATCGCGTGAACCGTGTGCCCCAGGATGCCGTCGCCGCACCCGAGATCAATAAAGCTGCCGTCTACCGGGGCCCGGCCACGGATGACCCTGAGCATGATGTCGATCTGCTCCGCCGCCATCGGGATGGCCGCGCGGACGTTATCGAGGAATGCGTGGGCCAGATCTTCTCTTTTCCAGACTTCATCGCTTCTGGTCATGGCACCAGTCTATTACAAATCCGCTGGCGAGGAATTTCGAGCGGGCGGGCCGGTCCCTCCATCCACGTTTTTGCAAATTTTAATATTCGCCTTTAATTACAAAAAACGAGCCCCGAATCGTTCCCGCCAGCTTCGACTTCTGCCGGGCAAACTTAAACTTTTTCTCTTCCAGCTCTTTTGGCACTTCCATCCCCTCAGAGAGCTTGAAACCAACGGCACGCTTCTTCTGGTTGTCAACTGTGTACAGAACATTTACCTCCAGGCCATCCTCATAAAAGACGAACGTCCAATAAATATTTTCAACCTTTAAACGTGCCGTTTCCAACGGCTTGGACGCAAACTCTATGCCGCGTTCTTCTTTCAAAATTCGGTTGACATAATCAAGGTTCGCCTGGCTTTCGCTGGCTGGAAAGACCGTAAATTCATGCTTGTATTTGTTCATGAAGTAACGCGCTTCATTTGCGCGCAACCCGGCCAGCGCTTCCGCTACAGGAGAAGACTCCAGTCCAATGGTAGACACGTTTTTAAAATCAACTTTGTACGACATTTCCTTCCTTCCTTAACCTGAAATCCAGTTCTTTATGATTGAGTTTTTAAACTTCACGAGCGAATTGGATTAAGCCTGGTTCAATTCTTAGGATTGGCGTCAGCGCTGTGTTATTTCGTAATCCTATCGCCAGAAGTCCGGGCTTAAACATTTCGGATTCGGAATGTCTCAGTGTCTTGTCCATAAAAGGCACTTCGGCTCCGACAAAACTGGAGCATTATACCGGACTTGCAACTGGTTCGACAACGCCAATGCTCGACAGGCTGGAAAAAGCCGGATACATAAGACGCAAGCACAATCCGGCTGACAGGCACGGATCCTTATGCATCTTGTCAAAGAGGTAGATTTGAGCCAGGCAGCTTGATAGGAATAGGATAGGACATTCGGAGGCTACGACAAATAATTTTTACCACAAGAATCAGGACGTTACCGTAATTCTGCAAACCACCAAAAGCTGCTCACCACGTTATTTTGAACAAATGGTCGTCGACTTGATTGTCCGTATGGGATAAAGTGGCTCGCGACTGGATGCCGGGAGAGCCGTTGACAAGAGCGCGGATGGTGGAATTGATGGCATCATCAAGGAAGACAAGCCGGGATTGGATAACGTGTACATTCAGGCTAAAAAATGGGAGAACTATACCAGCAGGCCAGAGATACAAAAATTTTCTGGCGCTCTGCCGGGTCGTCGTGCGCGCAAGGGAATATTTATCACCACATCTTTATTTACGAATGTTGCCAGGGAATACGTGGACGGAATCGAAAGCAAGATTGTTCTGATAGATGGTGATGAGGGAAGTGGACCCCATTGTCAATACAACATTTTCTTGATCTAAGGTGTAAAGATCTTTCTTTTCCTTCTTGGATCTGCATGCCAGCATGACGTTCATCAGGCAGCCTGCCGGCAAGCAGC
>JACWAM010000013.1 GCA_014874265.1 Thermoleophilia bacterium
GCTTACAAGCTGGGGGTGGCCTTTTGCGATCACAACCACGAGCGCAAGCGTCCGCTGGAAGGATTCACCGGGATGCTCAATTTCGCCCGCGAGGTACATGCCTCCATCGCCAGCCCGGTCTGGAACTGGGTGCCAAGGGTGGGCGCCGGCCGCGCCGCGGCGGTGGGAGCTTCCTGATGGCCGGCAGTTACGTCTCCACCACCAATCCCTGCCGCATGTGCCGGCCGATGGGCGCCTGCCTGGCCTTCCGGGGAATCGAAAACGCCATCGTGCTGCTGCACGGCTCCCAGGGATGCAGCACCTACATGCGCCGCTACATTTCCAGCCATTTTAACGAGCCGGTTGACATCGCCTCGTCATCCCTGAGCGAGAAGAACGCGGTTTATGGCGGCGAGGCCAACCTCAAGCAGGGCATCCGCAACGTCGCCGCCAGATATTCCCCGGCCGTCCTCGGCGTCGCCACCACCTGTCTCACCGAAACGATCGGCGACGACGTGCCCCGGATCATCGCCTCCCTGCTCAAGGAGGAGCCGGCGCTCAAGGATACGGCGATTATCCCCGTTTCGACCCCCAGCTATAGCGGCAGCCACATGGACGGATTTAACGACGCCTGCGTCGCCATTATCGACAAACTGGCCTCTCCGGGCGAGAAAACCGGCGCCATCAACCTGTTCCCGGGGTTTGTTTCCCCGGCCGACGTCAGGCACCTGAAAGAGATAATGGCTGATTTCGAGGCGCCGGCGCTCGTCCTGCCGGACTTTTCCCGCACCCTTGACGGCGGCCTTAACGGCAGCTACAGCCGCCTCCCCGCCGGCGGCGTCAGCGCCGAGGCGGTAGCCGGAATGACCGGCTCGGCCTTTTCCATCGAGTTTAACGTGACCGGGCCGGCCGGTCAGTCGGCGGCCAGGCTCCTGGAAAAAAAATACGACGTTTACGGCGAGCGCCTGCCGCTTCCCATCGGCATCAGGAACTGCGACCAGTTCTTCCAGACGCTCGGTGACATGGCGCTCAGGCCGGTGCCGGGCAAGTACCAGGAAGAGCGCGCCCGCCTGCTCGACGCCATGGTCGACGCCCACAAATACCTGCTCGGGAAGAAGGCCGTGGTTTACGGGGATGCTGACTTCGTGCTGGGACTGACCTCGTTTCTGACCGACGTGGGCATATCCGTGGCGGTGGCAGCCAGCGGCGGCGGCGAGGAGTTCCAGGACAGAATCCGGGAAGCGGCCGCGGCCGCCGAAACGCCCCCGGTTGTCCTCACGGAAACCGACTTTGACGAGATCGGCGCGCAGGCGCGCCAGGCCGGCGCCGAGCTGCTTATCGGCAGCAGCAAGGGAAATCACATCGCCCGTGAGCTGGACATCCCCCTGCTGCGGCTGGGCTTCCCCATCCATGACCGCATCGGCGCCCAGCGCATCCTCCATGTCGGCTACCGGGGCGCCATGAACCTGCTGGACCTGCTGACCAACACGCTGATCGCCCGCGAGCAGGAGACGCTGGCCGGCGGCTACGGCTACAGCTACATGTAACGAAGAGCGATGGAGACCACCATGAACGTTTTTGATATCTCTGACCATCCCTGTTTTAACCGGGAAGCCAGCGGCCGGGTCGGCCGGGTGCACCTGGCGGTGGCGCCCGCCTGCAACATCAAGTGCAATTACTGCGACCGCCGGTTCGACTGCCCGAACGAGGGCCGGCCTGGCGTCACCAGCCGCCTGCTTACGCCCGCGGCGGCGCTGGCGCACCTGGACGCGGTAATGGCCGGGCCCGTCCCGATCTCGGTGGCCGGCATCGCCGGCCCCGGCGACCCGCTGGCCAATCCGGCCGCGACCTTCCGCACCCTGGAGCGGATCAGGCGGAAGTATCCGGAGCTGCTGCTCTGCCTCTCCACCAACGGGCTGATGGCGCTTCCCTTCCTGCCGCAGATCGCCGGCACGATCAGCCATATCACCTTCACCGTCAACGCCGTCGACGCCGGCATCGGCGCCCGGATCTACAGTCACGTGAAGCTGGGAAGCCAGGTCTACACAGGCGTCGAAGCCGCCGGCCTGCTGCTGGAGCGGCAGCTGGAAGGGATCCAGGTGCTGAAACGCGCCGGGCTGGTCGTCAAGGTCAACACGGTGGTGATCCCCGGCGTCAACGACGAACACGTGCCTGCGATAGCCGCCCGGATGAAGGATCTCGGCGTGGATATCTTCAATGCCATGCCGCTTTACCCTGTCGCCGGCACGCCTTTTGCCGGCGTCACTCCTCCCGGCGCACACCAGATGCGGGAGTTGCGTCACCGGGCGCGCGCCCACCTGCCCCAGATGACTCACTGCGTCCGCTGCCGCGCCGATGCCGCGGGATTCATCGGTCAGGCGCAGCCGGAGGCAGTAGCGCCAAAGCCGGCAGTAAAGTGTGCTGCCGCCGGCGCCATCAATAGCACAAAAGAGAGATGCATCCAGGCCTGAGACAGGCGCTACCAGAAGGGAACGGTCATGTTATCAATCAAACTTTCAACGAGAATTATCACGACGGCCGCGCTCCTGCTGGTGCTCGGGGCCGCCGCTCTGACAGCCGCCGGCTGCGGCGGCAGCGCCCGGGCAGGCGGAACTTCGCAAACGACTTTGACTGTCTCTGCCGCCATCAGCCTTAAGGACGTCTTTACCGAGTTGGGTCATGACTACGAGGCGTCGCACCCCGGGGTTACAGTCAAATTCAACTTCGGCGCCTCCGGCGACCTGGAGCAGCAGATCATCGGCGGCGCCCCCGTCGATATCTTCGCCTCGGCGTCATCAAAGGAAACCGACGAACTGGGCCGGCAGGGCAAGATCGATAAAAGCACCCTGGTTAAACCGATATCCAACGACGTCGTGCTGGTGGCTCCGGCGGCATCAGCGGCGCCGGCGGCCACCTTTGCGGATCTGGGCGGAGACCGCTTTCACAAGATCGCCATCGGCAACCCCGGCACGGTCCCGGCCGGCCGCTACGCCCGCGACGTGCTTACCCATTTCGGCGTCTGGGACACGGTCAAGCCCCGGCTCATATACGCCGAGAGCGTGCGCCAGGTGCTGGACTATGTGGTGCGCGGCGAGGTCGATGCCGGCATCGTCTACGCCACCGACGCCCGCGCCCGGGCCGGCGAGGTGAAAGTGCTGCTGACGGCGCCAGCGGACAGCCACAAGCTGGTAGTCTACCCGATGGCGGTCGTTGCCGGGTCGCCGGCAGCGGACCAGGCGAGGCAGTTTCTTGCCTACCTCAGCTCCAGCGAGGCGCGCCCCGTGTTTGAGAAATACGGATTCCGCCCGCTGCCGTGAACGCCCTGTCCCTGACTGCGATCAGGCTGTCGCTGCAAGTGGCGCTGGCCGCGACCGCCCTGATCGTTCCCGTGGGCGCCGGCCTCGCTTACCTGCTGGCCCGGCGAAGCTTCCGGGGAAGGGATCTGCTGGACATCGCCCTGACGCTGCCGCTGGTGCTGCCGCCCACGGTCACAGGTTACTACCTCGTGATCCTGCTGGGGCGCAACGGTCCCATCGGCGGCTTTATTTATGCCCGGACGGGCTGGACGATCATGTTCACCTGGGAGGCGGCAGTGCTCGCCTCGTTCGTTGTCGCCATGCCGCTGATGATCAGGACGTCCAGGGCCGCTTTTGAGTCAGTGGAGCGACATTTCATCGAGACCTCGCAGACCCTGGGACACTCGGAAGCCTCGACCTTGTTCCGCATAATCCTGCCGCTGGCGCGCAAGGGGCTGATCGCCGGCGCCTCACTCGCCTTTGCCCGGGCGCTCGGCGAGTTCGGGGCGACGCTGATGCTGGCGGGAAACATCCCCGGAAAAACCAGCACGGCGCCCCTGGCGATCTACACCTACGCCGGCAGCGGCGACTGGTCCGGGGCCAACAGCCTGGTGCTGCTGTTCACGGCCATCTCGGCGGCGTTTCTTTATGTCGCCGCCAAACTGAACACGAGGGTGATTTAATGCAAGCCAAATCTGCGCGCCGCACAGCACCGGCGGCAGCGCATGCCCTGTTTGACTGATTACATTATCTGATGTCAATTGAGTTAAAACTGCACAAGCGGGTCAACGGATTTTCGCTGGACGTGGAATGGTCTGCCGGAAACCAGTTGGTGGCGCTATTTGGCTATTCTGGCTCCGGCAAGACAATGACGCTCAGGCAGATCGCGGGTCTGCTCAGACCCGACAGGGGATTCATCCGCCTGAACGGCGCCACCATTTTTGACAGCGCCGCCGGGATCAACGTCAAGGCCAGGCGGCGCCGGCTGGGGTATGTATTTCAGGACGCCGCCCTCTTCCCTCACATGACGGTGAAGCGCAATATTGCCCACGGTCTCATTGGCGGCGGCCGCCTGGAAAAAGAGGAGCGGCTCGGCGAGATGATCTCGCTCTTCCGGCTGCGGGGGCTGGAGCGTTCCCTGCCCGGCCAGATCTCGGGCGGTCAAAGGCAGCGGGCAGCGCTGGCGCGGGCCCTGATCGGCCGGCCGCGGCTGCTGCTGCTGGATGAGCCGTTTTCCGCCCTCGATCAGCCCGTACGCCTGAAAATGAGGCGAATCGTCCAGGAGATGCAGGCCCGGTTTGCCATCCCGGTCGTCCTCGTGACACATTCGTTTCCCGAGGTCGAGGCGATGGCGGATATGGTTTTTGTGTACGCAGGCGGCAGAGTTGTGCAGTCCGGCTCACCGTCCGAGGTCAGGGCCCGCCCGGCAGGACCAGAGGTTCGCGAGCTGCTGGGGCTGGAGCTGCCGCCAGCGGCCCCGGATAGGGCCGGATCATGTCCTGGAGGCGGCCGGGATCGTCAAACTCCAGGTCGTGCCACCGGCTCACCAGCTCCGGCGGCACGATGAACGGCATCCGGTTGTGGACGGCGCCCACCGCCGCGCAGGGCTCAATCGTGATGATGCCGCAGCTGAGGCGGCGGTCGCCCGGGGTTGACTTTGAGCCCCGAGCGTTCCATAATATTGTGGCTATATTTGTAGCTACAATTGTAGCCGGACAAGCCGGTCATATTGCCATAAATTTACCAGACCGCGAGCAAAAGCTGCATGCCGATCATCGGAATCCGCGAGTTCAAGAACCGGGCCAGTGAGATCGTCCGCAAGGTCAGAGACGGTGATGGCCTCTACATCATTACCCTGCACGGAAAGCCCTCGGCGATGATAATCCCGCTCGATGAAGACGAAGTGGAAAAGCTCGTCAGCGAGCATCATCCGTTTATGATCATGCGGCGCTCTCAAAAAGCCGGGCGCCGGGTCGGGGGCACGGCCGGCCGTGATTAATCCCGCCGCCGGTTAAGCCAGCCGGCTGCAGCTTCGCTTTCGGGGCAGAATGGATTTGATGAAAGTGAAGCAACCTGAAGAAAATGCCCTGGAGCAAGCCGGGCGTCAGGCAACCTCTCCCCTAATCTTACCGGTGGCGGCGGCGCCGGCCGCGTCGTCCGCGGCGCCGGCCTCCGGCGGCTCCGGGTCGTATCCGGCCGCCGACCGCGAAGCCGTGGATGCCGAGGCTTTCGACGCATATTCGCGGGCGGTTATCGGCGCCGTCGAAAAAACCGGCCCGGCCGTCGTCCACATCGCCGTCCGGCAGGCGCAACGGCGCGGCCGCCAGCAGGAGCAGGGGGAAGGCGCCGGCTCCGGCGTCATCATCGCCTCGGACGGTTACATTGTTACAAACAGCCACGTTGTCAACGGAGCTGAATCGATCAAGGTGAATCTGCCCGACGGCACCAGCTACCCCGCCGAGCTGGAGGGCCATGATCCGGCCACCGATCTGGCGCTCGTCCGCGTTCCCGATGCGGGGCTGGCCAGCGCCGAGCTGGGCGATTCCGGCAGGCTCAGAGTGGGCCAGATGGCGATCGCCATCGGCAATCCGTTTGGTTTTCAAAGCACCGTCACCTCTGGCGTTATCAGTGCCCTCGGCCGGTCCCTGCGCAGCTACTCGGGACGCCTGATCGAGAACATGATCCAGACCGATGCGGCGTTGAATCCGGGCAATAGCGGCGGGCCGCTGGTTGATTCCGACGGGCGGGTGATCGGGATCAACACCGCTATCATTCAGTTTGCCCAGGGCATCTGCTTCGCCATCCCGGTGAACACGATGAGGTGGGTGGTGACGCTGCTGATGCGCGAGGGCAAGGTCACCCGCGGCTTCCTGGGGTTCAGCGGCCAGGCCGTGAAACTGCCGGTGAAAATTGTCAGGCATTTCCGGCTGGCCAGCGATGCAGGCGTGCTTGTCGTCGACGTCATGAAAAACAGCCCCGCCCAGACCGCCGGGCTGCGGGAGGACGACGTCATTGTCGCCCTCGACGGGAAAGACGTCGCCGGCGTCGACGATATCCACCGGATGCTGACCGCAGACGTCATCGGCAAGCCACTCAAGATGACGCTGCTTCGCCGGTGGCGCCACCGGCGTCAGGTGATGGTTGTGCCGTCAGTCAGCCCGGAATAACATGGGACCTACCGGTGGAAGCGTACCGCCATCGCTCGTTCTCGCTCCAAGTTCGCTGCCGGGGCCGGGACAAGCAGCTACGTGTTATGTTTTCGCCGCCTGTTTTCGGTGCTCGACATATTCAACCACGAAACCATCAGGATGCCTTACGTGCATGTTTCTGCCGGTTGGCACTTCTTTGGGCTTGGGAGGTATCTGTGCGCCATGTTGCTCTAGATAAAGCCGAAACTCGTCAAGACTGTCGACCGGAAATGTTGACTGGGCCGCGCAAAACGGCTCTAAGTCCTCCTCTGCCCCCGCAATCAAAAAGGACATGACCAACTGAGGCGATTTCCAACCTGGTCTCGGTTAGGAAAAGCGTAGCCCGCATTTATCGCCGAATAATCCCTCGTAGAACAAAATGGTCGAGTCTAGAGTCTAGGGAGTCTAGCTCTATGGACACGCGGGAAGATACATGGTTTGAAACAACTATAGGCGCCATTGTCATTTTTGACGAGATTATCTATTTGATCCGTAGCTTCTCTGTCTTGCTTTGGTTCATTTCCATTCCCTGGTACCACCCTTTGAATTAGGCCGCATTTAGACACAGTAGTCGGGAATACCAGCACATGTTGCAGATAAGATTGCGCATGCCGATCTTGTGCGCGGCTCGTACCTGGCCCACACATCTGACCAGCTTGCCAGGGAATCGTGATTCATTTTAGTCGAAGACCGCCGGACGGGTTTCATCCATCAGGTGCGCCCGCACCTCCGCCAGGTGCTTCTCGCTGGTTCGCTGCCATGACAGTTCCGGCAAATCGACAAAATCAAAGAAGCGGACGTCCATTGTCTCGTCACTGGGGCGCGCCTCGCCCCCGGTGATATCGCACAGCCAGATGATCTTGTAGGCATGGAAAAACTCCAGCGGCCGGCCGTCGCGATTGGCGTCAAAAACGGCGATCAGTTTCCGCGGAACCACTTCGAAGCCGCTCTCTTCCCGGACCTCGCGGGCCACCATCCCGGAAGGGACGTCGCCGACGTCGGCCCAGCCGCCCGGCATGCACCAGCACAGGTCGCGGCGCTCCTGCACCAGCAGGATCTTCCCGTCCCGGACCACGGCGCCCCGCACGTCGATCTTGGCGGTGGCATAGCCCGGCTGCGCCGAGAAGTTCTCCGAAAGCTCCGCCGCCGGCAGCCCCGTGTGGGCCGCCACCATCTCGGCGGCGATCTCGTTCAGGCGCCGATAGCGCCCGGTTTCATAATCACTGCTGGCAAACGCCAGGCCCGTCTGACACAGCCCTTGGATCTCACGGGCCCACTTCAGCCATTCAGGCATCTCTTCCGGCATGGCAATCTCCTTGCAAACATTTGCGCTTTCTCAGGATTATCCCATATTTTGTGGACCGCGAGGAATCACAAATCGGTACGTACTGCGAGGCGAAAACCATTCCTCCAGGGATGGTCCCGCAACCGGCCTTTTAGGTCAGCTTGATTTTACAAACCGATGGATATAATCCGGGAAGATGATCCGCTCCGCACCAACAACCGATCTGAAACGGGCTGCCGATGAGCTTGGCCGGCGCGCCGGCTTTCTCCTTGCTCCGACAGCATTTTATTTCGCTGAGGAGGCTCCCGCGGGCGCCGTCACCCCAAAAGCAGGTGCCTGGACCTGCCTGTTCGCACTAATGCGGCAGGTGCAGGCCGGCCAGCCTTCATCTTTTTCCGCGCGGGAGCCAGGCTGTATCGGCGCTTCCTGCTATCTTGGGTTTAACGGCGTGCCGGTTGGTCCTGCCGCCTTTTACCTTTCCAAAATCGAGCATTTAAAAAAAGACCTTGGGCTGGCAGCCGCTTTTTACAACGGGATCGAACCCGTCCCGGCCAGGAAGGATCACCTGGTCTTCACGCTGCTTGACCGGGTACCCGGCGATGAAGAAGTTGAAGTTGTCAACCTGTGGCTGGAGGCCGCTTCCCTGTCTTCGCTGCATACACTGGCAAATTATGACAGGCCGGCCAACGATAACGTCATCATGCCGTTTGCCTCCGGATGCCAGAGCCTGTGGACGCTCCCCTATAAGGAGAAATCAAGCCGCGAGCCAAAAGCCGTCGTCGGCTCGATGGATCCGACTGTCAGGCCCTATCTTCCTCCGGGGGCTATCTCCTTTTCCGTTCCGGCGGGCCGCTTGCTGGAGATGGCCGGCAACATCGCCGGCAGCTTTCTGGCGCCGTAATTTTTGGGCATTCGCTGCGAAGCCGGCGAGAACGCACGGGGCTGGATCGACATGCTGTCGCGCCTCGCGTTCCTTAATCTTGCGTAACATCGATTTCACCTGAACTTCATATCGTTCAGTTATAGTTTCTTTAACAGAAATGAGACCCTTCACCTCATCCTTCTGCATCATGAAAACGGCGCCTCCCCCGCGCCGTTTTCGTTTTTCTGTGGATTGCTGCGATGGGCGCCGCCTCGATCATCCAGACCGGCATAAGAGTTTTTGGTTTTCGTTATTGGTTGCTGCCCGCTATTCGTATTTGATGAACGAGATGATTGCTCCCTGGGGATCTTGAATCGTTGCGAAGCGGCCGGTGCCGGGAATGTCCATCGGCTCGACAATAACCGACGCGCCCAGATCCCGCGCCTTCTTCATTGTTTCATCGACATCGTCAACGGTAACATAGGCGCCCCAGTAGGGCCGCGCTCCCTGCTGCTGGGCTTCGGCGGGCAACTGCCAGAGGCCGCCGACCGCATCGCCATTAACTTTGAATAGGGTGTAGGCGCCGCCGTAAGTCATTTCAGATTCTTCCGCCGTCCAGCCAAACAACTGCGTATAAAATGACTTTGCCTCTTCGACGTTTGATGCCAGCAGCTCGTTCCAGCTAAAAGCACCCGCTAGTGTTCGCACGTCCATTTGACTCTCCTCCCCTTCGCTCGACAAGATTACCCTGAACCTCTTCCCGGAATCGGAGAATCGAAACAATCAAACCCGTTAGCTGGTCATCAGGCAAACCGGGGCAAGCCCTGAGCAAATTGATGGCCCTAAACTGTTAAGATTCTATCTGCTTGCCAACGGAAAAAGCCCTGGCGACGACGGCTCCAACAGCCCGGTATTCATGCGTCTCCGGGGCGTAGGCAAAGGGCGCCAGCGCGTCCACGCTCACCTTGCCGCCATCAAGCACCGCTTCGTCAGCCTTGACATCCATGATCTCGCCGATAAACTGCGTATGAATGCCGATCCTCACCGTTTTGAGCACGCGGCACTCCAGCACCAGCGGAAACTCCTCGATTACCGGCGCATCAACCAGTTCGCTTTTGACGGCAGTCAACCCGGTGGCGGCAAACTTGTCAACCTTGGCGCCGGACCGGATGCCCAGATAGTCCAGCTCTTTCACCTGCGCGGTCGAAGCGATGTTGACGGTGAATGCCTGCCGCTCCATGATGGCGGCGTAAGTGTGGCGCTCCTCGCGCAGGGAAACGGCCACACAGGGAGGCTTCGAGCAGCAGATGCCTGCCCAGGCCGCCACCATGGCGTTTGCCTTGCCTTCGCTGTCGTAAGCGGCCACGGCCCAGGCAGGGGTGGGGTACGCGATGGTCTTGGCTCCTAATGACTTCTTCATGATTCTCCTTTTGTTGGGCCGGCCGCAAGGGCCACGGGCTTCTCGCCGGATTAGATGCTGACAATAGAGCTAATTTCAGCATACGCTAGAGCGTGGGGCCTTTCTCCAGCGGTGTGGCCTGCCGCAACTCGCTGGTAATAAATTCAAACGCTTCATCAACAGAGTCGGTCATAATGAATATCTCCAGATCCTCCCGGTCGATCGTTCCGTGACGGACGAGCGCTTCAAAATTGATTACTTCCCGCCAGTATTCCCGGCCGAAGAGAACTACCGGCAGATGTTTGGTGATCTTTCCCGTCTTCAGGAGCGTCAGCAGCTCAAACATCTCATCCAGCGTGCCGAACCCCCCCGGGAAAAAAATTACCGCCTTGGCCAGGTATGCCAGCCAGAACTTGCGCATAAAAAAATAATGGAAGTGGAAGGCCAGCTCCCTGGTAATGTACTGGTTGAAAGTCTGCTCGCTGGGAATGGAGATCGCCATGCCGATGTTCATCCCTCGGGCCTGCGAGGCGCCCCGGTTGGCGCCCTCCATGATCCCCGGCCCGCCGCCGGTGCAGACTACATAGCGGTGCTCTTCGTCATTGAGCTCCTTGGACCAGATCGTCAGGCGCTCGGCCAGGTCGCGGGCGGCTTCGTAGTAAAACGATGTCTCCAGCTTCGTTTGCGCCCGGCGGGCGTCAGCTTCAGAGTCCGCCGCCCCCAGCTCGCGCTCGGCTTCCTCCCGGGCCACGAACCGGGCCGAGCCCATGAATACTATCGTGTCCACTATGTCGTGATGATCGAACCGGCTCTGCGGCTCCAGATATTCCGAAAGGATTCTCAGCGGCCGGCCACCCCGCTCATTGAGAAACTTCCGGTTTTCGTACGCCATCAGCGGCGGCCGCCGTCTGTCTGTCATGATTGCTTCCTTTGACTCGAAGGTACACGTAACGAGCGCCCGGGTTCAGTGAGATTGCCACCTGGAAATCCCGCGGAAAAATCCGGGTACCGATCCTTAATCAGTGAGTAATTCTTACATATCGCTCGGACCAGCGAAAGCGGCCTCAAACAGACCGCTTGCCCCCCAACTGGCTGGCCTGCCCGGGTTCGGTTGCCGAACGGCGATGAAGTATGGCTATAGCTGCGACAGGTACCCGTCCAGCTTGCTAACATCGACCGGGGATTTTTTCAGGAAGCGGTCGCGGTTATCAACAATGGCGAAAAGCTCGTCGCAGTACTTTTTCAGAAAGCGCCATGTTATCTGCTGTTTGCGCCCCCAGGTGACACATACCGGACCGGCATCCGTGTATCCGGAAAAGTATACGTAATGGCCGCCCCATGAACCCGGCCTGGCGTCCGGCCCCCGGCTGACATCCCAGGGTTTTCCCGCCGCTATCTGCGCCTGCGCCGACCGGGGAAGCAGCAGGCCGCAGCCGGCCCCCGTGAGGAGATAGACGGCCGTTCTCACTTCCGCTTCGTCCGCGGCATCAACCTGGGCAAAAGCATAAATGTTACTGATCATACAACTCGTTCAGGAACGGTTAATTGAGCATAAGTAACCGGCTCTGTGAAACGAGCGCAGCGGTTTAGAACCCGGCGAAAAAGATCGGTTCGCTGGCCTCGCCGGTTGAACCGGTAACAAAACTCATCGAGATAGGACTGCAGATGCTTGGGGCTGACACCGTGAA
>JACWAM010000093.1 GCA_014874265.1 Thermoleophilia bacterium
AAAAACAGCGTAAATCAGAGGTAGGAACCGAAAAGATGCGGTCCATGGCAGGAAATAGAACTTAAAGCGGTAAGTCAAGTAGATAAACATCTTCTGTCAACTGAAACCCGAGTGTTGCATCAAATTATTAGAGGTGCCCTTAAATTATGAACATCATGCGGCAACAGGAACCGCCTGATAAAACCTGTTTCCGGCAAAGGGCCGGCTGATGCTGCGCATGCCCCCAGATGGCACAAATGATCATTGGCTCACGACGAGCGGCGCCAACCGCCGACATGAAAATGGTTCTTCGCAAGTAGACGTTGTCCCTCTTGCTGATTCGTGACCTTTTTTGAACCGAGGACCCTGACGTGTAATGTCTTGGGTCCGGGCCGGCGTGAGCCGTCCACTGGCGCTTGTCCATATTCTCCAAGCCTGGCGCGCTCACCCAGTATCTGGTGCGAAGCCCCCGATGCGCTTTTTTCAGGAAGCGAATGTGGACCTGGCCACCGCTGTTCCGCAAAGCTCGCGGCCGATGGACGTGCAGGCGATTCTTCTCCGCTACCATCTCGTTGGTCAGCGCTGCGATGCGCCGTCAACGGGGTCGATGGCATAGTCCTTGGACCGGCGCATGAGAGCGCCAGCAAATTCCTTGACCGCTCCCGGATTTGCCATCATCACCTCGATGCCCCTGGCTTTGCTGAGCGCTGCGGCAATGTCCAGACTGTAGATGCCGGTGGCCTCAAGGCAGACGCGCGCGGTCCTGCCTTTCCTGGCCAGGTGCTTAAAGTCGAAGGACTCCAACGTCCTGGTGCGCCGGTTGACTTGAAAACGCCGCCCTTCAAGCTCGCCGCAATTCTCCCTGATCACTTCAAGCAAACCGCCTCGGTTGCCGAGAGGAAATGCGGAAGGAAAAGTAACTTCGGCCGGATACGGCTATTTCGCGCCTGCTTTTCGGGCGTAAATCAGCTTCCCATTTGAATGCCGATTGCCTTTCCGGCTGGTTTCGTCAAACCTCTAGCAGCGCTTTGGCAAAAGATGCCGGGTCGAACGGGCGCAGGTCCTCCATCTGCTCACCAACGCCGACAAGCTTGATCGGCAAGCCGAGCTCGTGGGAGATGGCGACGGCGATTCCGCCCTTGGCGGTTCCGTCCAGCTTGGTCAGAACAACCCCGGTCACGTCGACCGCCTCGCCAAAAAGCTTTGCCTGGATGAGACCGTTCTGGCCGGTGGTCGCGTCGATGGTCAGCAGCACCTCTTGCGGCCCGCCCGGCACCTGCTTGGCGATCACGCGGTGGATCTTCTTCAGCTCTTCCATCAGCGGCACCTGCGTATGAAGGCGGCCGGCGGTGTCAACGATGACCACGTCGGCCCCGCGCGAGCGCGCCGCAGCGATGGCGTCAAAAACAACGGCCCCGGGATCACTGCCGTGCTCCTGGCGGATGACCGGGCAGTCAACGCGCATGCCCCACTCTACCAGCTGCTCGATGGCGGCGGCGCGGAAGGTGTCGGCTGCCGCCAGGATAACGCTCTTGCCCTCGCTTTTTAGGTGCCAGGCGATCTTGCCGATGGTGGTCGTCTTGCCGGTGCCGTTGACGCCAGCCATGAGAATTATGGATGGCTGTCCGGAAACGTCAATGCGGGGATCACCCGTGTCAAAAACGTCCGCCAGCGCTTGCTCCATCTGCTGAAAGAACTGGGCCTTGTTTTGAATCATTCCCTCGCCCGCCGCAGCTTCCATCCTGTCAACAATCTCGACGGTGCTGGCGACGCCGCAGTCGGCAAAGATGAGTGTCTCTTCCAGCTGCTCCCAGACGCCGGCGTCCAGTTTGTCGAACATGATCGCCGACAGCTGCTGCTGCATCGCCTGCCGGCTCTTGGTGAGCCCTTTGCGGAACCGATTGAGCCAACCGGATTTTTTTTCTGTTTCCGGTTCGGTGGTTTCCACCGGTTCGGAGCCGGCGCCCTCCACCCCTTTAAACACTTCGTGCCAAGAGCTAGTCATACGTTTCCAGTTTCCAGTTTCCAGTTTCCAGTTTCTTCCAGGTCGATGGCTTCGTTATGAGTTCCGAGTTCTGAATCTCAAGACAACTCATGAACTCGAGACTCGAGACTTTTATTATCCCGCCAGCACCGCCTGGGGCTCTTTGCCGGTTTTTGATTCAGGCTCCGCATCCTGCGGCTGCGCCTCCGAAGGATCCGGTCCTTCATCCTTTTGCATCCGCCGTGACAGTACCTTTGAGGTCCCATCGGCTCCCATGCTAACCCCGTAAAGGACGTTGGCGCATTCCATGGTGCGCTTCTGGTGCGTGATAACGATGAACTGTGTCTGGTGCTGGTAGCGCTTGAGCATGCTTAGCAGGCGCGTGATGTTAGAGTCATCGAGCGCCGCCTCCACCTCGTCCAGGATGTAGAAAGGAGCCGGACGCGCCAGGAAGATGGCAAACAGGAACGCTATCGCCACCAGCGAGCGCTCGCCGCCCGAGAATAACTGCAGGCTCCGGACTGCCTTGCGCGCCGGCTTCACCGATATCTCGATGCCGCGCCGCTCCGCCGGACGGCGGGGAATTCCTTCTTCAATGCCTTCCTCTTCCTCCCCGTCCAAGTCGTCTGCCACCGTCTCGCCGGCGGGATCATCCTGCTCCGCCGCTTCCGCAGCAGCCGCTTCCGGCTCCATCAGCGTCAGACGGCCCTCGCCACCGGGAAAAAGTGTTGCCACCACATCCGCAAAGTGCTTTTTGACAGTCGCGAAAGTCTCGGCAAAGTCGGATTCAATCCTGCCGGTCAGCTCATTGATCAGCCCGGTTAGCTCGCGCAGGCTTTGCTCCAGGTCGGCGCGCTGCTCGGAAAGGAACCGCTGGCGCTCCAGCATCTCGTCATACTCCTGCTGCGCCAGGGGGTTAACCGGCCCGATCAGATCCAGCCGATGCAGCAGGCGTTCCACATGTTCCTCCATGTCATCAAGCTCATCTGCCGTCGCGGCTTCTGCTGACTCGAGACCGGCCCCCAGGAACTGCGCGCTCAGCTTCATCCGCTGCGACTCGAGATCCTCCGATTGGTCGCGCAGTTTGGCCGCCAGCACCTCACATTCGGTGCACGACTGGTTTTGCCGACTCAGATCCCGTTGCTTGCCAGCTTCAGCCAGGGACAACTCACGCAGCCTGGCCGAGCGGCGCTCCGCCAGTTCCTCACCTTCCTTGAGCCGCGCCTGCAGATCTTCCGACACGCCGTCAAAAAGCCTGCCGATCCTGTCAATTTTCTCCACCAGCAGCGCCAGGACCGGCTCCAGCTTCCGGTAAGCGGCGAGCTGGAGCAAAGAAGTTTCCAACTCATGCTTCAAGCGGGCAAGGGCCGGCCCGGACCGGTCAATTGTCTGTCCCGTGACTCGCTCGCGCTCGCGTATCCGTGCCGCTGATATTTTAAGCTCAGTGATGCTTTGTGACAATAACAAGCGGTCAGCGGCCAGTGATTCATCCCGGGCAGGATCGAATCCGCCTGACTGACCCCCGATCTCCTCCAGTGAACTGGTGGCCTGTGCCAGGCGGTCTGACGCTTCCGCCATTTCCTCTTCCAGTTTCGCCTGCTCCGCGGCAAGGTGGGAGTGGCTTGCCTCTTTAAACTCGATCTCCTGCTCCAGTACCTTTTGCTGACGCCGAGTGGCGCCGGCGTCGCCTTCGGCGTCCCGCCGCTGCTGAAGCACCTCCTGGAGAGACTTTTCCGCCGCGAGCCGGCTGCTCTCCAGCTCCTCGTATTCCAGGTTGAGCGAGGCCATCTCCGTCTCCAGCTGCGTATATTGAGCTTCCGCCTGCCGGCGCTCCGTCTCCAGAAGGCGGCGTTCGTTCCGGTGTTTCAGTACGACTGACGCCGGCGGATCCGCCCGGTAGCTAAGCAACCGCCGGCCCGAGCGGTAAAAAATCCCGTCCCGGGTGACCCAAGCGCCTGCCTCGCCAATCTGGTCGGCTCCGGCAGCGACCCTCACGCCCGCCAGCGGCGCATCCAGGTACTTATGCCACTTTTCCGGGAAGCTTATATGATCGATTAAATAATCCTCTCCCGGTTCCCTGTCCACCGCAGGACTGCCGCCGGGAAGCATGAACTCAATCCCGCCGAGACCGGCGCCGATCGCCTTGGCCAGAAGCTCACGGGCGTGGCTAAAGTCGCGGGCGGCCAGGGCAAACAGCATGTTACCCATCACCGCCGACACCGCCTGCTCATAACCGGGATCGACCTCAATGGCATCCACCAAGGCTTCGACGCCCTCTGCCGCCGAGATCTTTTTGGCCGCTGCCGGCAGACCCGAGCGGTCCCGGTCGCTGTCACTGATAAACGTCAGCCTGGCTTTCGCAATCTTCAGATCTTCCTCCAGTTGCCTGAGCCGGGTTGCCGCAGCCTGACGGGCGGCATCGACCTCCCCCCTTTGACCGGTAAGCTCTTTTAATCTGGCTTCCGCCGCCTCGGCCTGGAGGCGCCACTCGGCCATCCGCTCTTCTGTGACACGGGTTTTCTGCGCCAGAATGGCAAGCTCGCTCCGGCGAGCCTGTGCTTCCAGACCGGCGCGCTCTATCAATCCAGCTACTCGCTCCCGCCGTTGAGACAGGTAATCAATCTGGTGGCTGTAGCGGTCCCTGAGCGCATCCAACTCCCCAACCCGCCGGGTTTTTTCTTCGCCAGCCTGCCGGCGCCTAGCAATTTCCTCTTCCAGCCGGTCCAGCTTCGCCTGCCTTTCCCCCAACTCGTTTTCCAGCCGGTCCATCCCGAACCGGAAATCGCGCCGCTCGCTTTCAGCACGCGACAGCTCGTCCTCCACCCGGGAAGTCTGGCCGCGCAGATTTTCCTGCCTAGACTCCAGGCGCTTCTTCGACGCGAACAGAATCTGGAGCCGCTCGCGGCTGTCATCTCCCTTTCCCGCCAGGCTGTCCCGGCGGGATTTCAGCCCGTAATAAAGAGCAGCCAGCTCTTTGTGATCTTTAAGCGAACTTGACAATTGCTCTTCCGTCCGCTGGCGTTCGGCGGCGGTCTCCCCCAGTTCCTGCTCCAGGCCGGCCCGGGAATTATTGGCCCGGTCAGCCGCCTGCTCGGCCGCCTGTAGCTGGGCGGACACGGCTTCGATTTGCCCTTTGATCAACCTGTATCTTGCTTCGGCAATCTGCTGTTCCAGCCGGGCCGAGCGCTCCGCCGCCGTCGCCTGGCGCTTCAGCGGCCGCAAGTTTGACCTTATTTCTTCTTCTACGTCAACAAGTCTGTCCAGATTGCGGCGGACCGCATCCAGCTTGAGCTCGGCCCGGTGGCGTCTTTTCTTGTACTTACCCAGGCCCGCGGCCTCTTCGATGTAAGCGCGGCGCTCTGCCGGTTTGCTTTCCAGGATAACATCCACCCTGCCCTGGCTGATGATGGAATGCGTGCTCTTTCCCAGGCCCGCGTCTGACAAAAGTTCCGCTACATCAATCAGACGGCAGGAAGACTTGTTAACGGAGTATGCGCTTTCACCATCGCGGTAAAGACGCCGGGAAATTAGAACCTCGGAGAACTCGATCGGCAGGAGGCCCTTGCTGTTATCGAGAAGGATCTCCACCTCTGCCATTCCCGCCGGCGGCAGCTTGTCGCTACCGGAAAAGATCACATCCTGCATGCTGGCGCCGCGCACCGCCGATGGACTCTGCTCCCCCATAGCCCACATGACCGAATCAGCGATATTGCTCTTGCCGCTGCCGTTGGGACCCACCACAACGGTTATTCCCGGCTCGAAGGCAAACTCTACCGGCCGGGCAAAAGATTTAAAACCCCTGGCATTGACTGACTTTAAGAACATCGGTCTCCTTCCAAAAACACAGTTTTGAGTTTCTGGTTGCTGGTTTTAAAGTTGCACTTCATTGACATCATATTTGAACTGTGTTTCTTTACTACTATTGGCAATTTCAACTCTTCATCCATAATCGGGTTACCCGACAGCTTCAAGATTCGTGATTTAACTGGAAACCAGAAACTAGAAACTTGCTTTAAGTCTTTCCAAGGCTTCCTTCGCTGCTTCCTGCTGCGAGACCTTCTTGGTCCTGCCGGTCCCCTGACCGAGAATCTTCCCCGCAATGATTACCTGTGAGGTAAACGTGCGCTCATGCGGCGGCCCCTCTGCCATAATCACCTCGTAGGCGACTTCCTGACCGGTTTTGGCTACATGCTCCTGTAGCACCGTTTTGTAATCGACGTGCTCACTGGCGGCATAAGCGATGTGCTCGTCAAAAGCCGCAATGACAGCATCGACTATCCTGCCCAGGCCAAACTGAAGATACAGCGCGCCGATGAGCGCTTCCACCACCGCCGCCAGCACGTTGGCGTTGTTTGCCAGCGAAGCGATGTTGCCCGCCTCAGCCTCTTCGGCGCTTTCGGAGAGTTTCCTGGCCAGTCCCAGGGCGGCGCCGACTTTCGCACATGTATACCGGCTGACAACGTATGCGCGCACTTTTGCCAGCTCGCCTTCGTTGTAATCGGGATAGCGGCGGTAAATGTCGGTGCTGATGCAAAGTCCGAGGACGCTGTCCCCGAGGAATTCCAACCTCTCATAAGAGAGAGTTCTTTCCGTCACCCACGAGGAGTGGGTGAATACCTGCCGGGATAGTTCCGGCTCAAGCTCCTCTGCTAATTCGGCAATAGTTGCCACGAGAAAAAATATCCGTCCCCGCCGGGTTTTAAATCCTCTCGGCCACGAAATCCACCGCCTGCCTCACGGTGCGGATCTTTTCTGCCTCCTCATCGGATATCTTGATGGAAAATTTGTCTTCCATTTCCATTATCACCTCGACTAGGTCAAGCGAATCGGCGTCCAGGTCATCCTGGAAAGAAGCCTCCAGAGTGACGTCGCTCTCATCGACGCCAAGCTGCTCCACCAGCATCGCCTTGAGCTGGTCAAAAATTTCTTCCTTCGTCATCAAAGCCTCCGGTTGCGATTGATTAACTCAGCTTTATATCCGGCAGAATCTACCACGGCCGGCATGTTTTTTCAAAACCCGCTGTAGCGGCGCGGCCCGGAGTTATTGCCGGCGTGCCGCCTCCAGCAGGGCAAATCTCCGCTCAAGCTTGCCGGTTAAATTCTGGCGCGACGCCCTCGCCGCGTTTAACAGGGCGCTGGCAATTGCTTTCCGGCTCGAATTTCCGTGACATACGACTACTAGGCCCCGCACCCCCAGCAGGTACGCCGCGCCGAATTCCTCTGTATCGATGCTTTTTTTAAACTCGTTTAGCCGGCGCTTCAGAAGCGCCCCACCGATCTTCGCCAGCAGGCTGCCGCGGGCGGCTCTTTTGATCTCATCGACGATGAGTGATGAAGTGCTTTCCATCAGCTTCAGGCAGACATTGCCGGTGAACCCGTCAGTGACGACAATGTCAACCACATTCCTGACAATATCGCGCCCTTCGACATTCCCGAAAAAGTTCAGCTGGGATGACTGGGCCATCAGGGCATGAGCTTCCAGCACCAGTTCATTGCCCTTGACGGATTCCTCGCCGATTGACACTAGGCCAACCAATGGGTTGGCGATCCCCAGCACCTCCTCGGTAAAAATTCCGGCCATGATGGCAAACTGCTGAAGATGCACCGGCCTGGCCTCCGAGTTGGCGCCAACATCGATGAAAATGGTAGGTTTGCGCGGCGTCGGCAGAATCGTGCAAAGGCCCGGCCGCTTTAACCCCGGAATCCGCTTCAGCTGCAACATCGCCGCCGCCAGCATCGCCCCCGTATTGCCCGCCGAAACCGCGCCATCGGCACGGCCCTGGGCAACTTCCCGGCAGGCGGCCACCAGCGAGGAATTTTGTTTTGTCCGCACCGCCTTGGCCGGCTCTTCATCGAAACCGATGACCTCAGGCGCCTCGACTATCTCGATAAATTTGCGGGCGCCAGCGTTCGCGCCGGCCAGGGTCTTCTCAATCTCATCGGGGTTCCCGGTCAGGATCAGCTTGAGCGCGGGGCCGGCCACCGCTGCCGCTCCGAGGACGATCTCATGGGGCGCATAATCCCCGCCCATGGCGTCTAAAGCGAGCACGACGGGGGGCTCCGCCGCACCGCCCGGCCTGGAATCGATCTCAGAAGACACATTCTGCTGCGAATGGCTGTAAAGGCTGCGGGCTGCGTCCCTGGAGTAAAAAGTCTTTGACGTACTGGCAGGGACGACTGCGGATTTTTTCCTCCTGCGGCCTTGCCCATTGGCTTTTGGCTCGGCCTCGCTACGAACAACCTTCTGAGGTAGATTCTTGGCAATCGAGTATAATATAGTTCAACCTTTTTGCGATGACACTAAAGTGGAGGCGGTCTGTTGCCGCGCCTAGTTTACCTTATCATAACCCTGGGGTGCCTGATTACGGGAGTCTACCTTTGGTTCTTCGGATACCATGGCTACAGTGGTCTGATGATCGCCATCGGACTGGCAGCCTCTATCAACCTCAAATGATCGGCTAAAACAGGAGGTTGGAGATTGAATAAGATCCACTGCCATTGTTTTCCTGGCCCTTACAGCCGGCAACCGAAAAATGACCGCGGGGATACCTTATTTCGCCGGCAACAGCACCGGCGCGATCAGCTCCAGGATCATCTTTGTCAGCGACTCAAGCGAAAAATACCTCCGGCCGATCTCAAAGTTTCGCTCCAACATCTCTTCAATCAGCAGGGGTAGATCCATCAGTTTCGCCACCCGCGTAACAGCCTCTCCATCGAGCGTCAGAAACTGAAGGCCGAGCTCGCGCAGCTCATCCATGAGCGGGCCATCCACGCATACTACTGGCTTGCGGCAGGCTATTGCTCTGATAACCGGCATCATGCCTCGACTCGCTTCCGGGAGAATAACTATGTTACTCATTGCGTAAATGCCAACGGGATCAGCCTCTCCGAAACCTGGCAAACGCTGCCGCCGCCAGACGTGGCCGGCGCCGCTGGCTGCTCCCCGGAAGGCCTGTCCGGCGATATCCAGTCGCGGGCAATCCGGATCAAGTTCATTATCCGCGGCTCCGTCCGAGACCAAAAACGCAGGGCTGCCGGTTTCTGCTTCGAGCTTCCGGACAAATTCAGCCGTTCCGGCAATACTCGCCTGGCTCCAGGCGCCGGCGGGAAGCAGGACGATCGTGCCGAACCCATCGCCGCGAGCATGGCTGCCCCTCCCTGGGGCAGACTCGCCACTCCCGGTGGCGGTCTTATCGCCGCCTTTTCCAGCCACACCCTGGGTAAAGAGGCGGCCCCTTTCGCCCTCCCGGGCAGGATCGTTCAGGCTGACGCTGTCAAAGTCAAGGCAGGAATAGATTATTTTTGACGTTTTGCCTGTTTTACGATAAAGCTCCCGGTTGCTCGCCCTGTCAGGGGTGACGTTGACCACGTTGGCGCTCCCCAGGGGGAAATTATTTACGAGCAGATCGCCAAACCAGCCTGAGACAAACCGGTCGTGCCACCAGTAAAAATCATGATGAACGGCGACGCAGGGCAGTTTCTTTTCTGCCAGCCAGCGTCCCAGAACCAGGCTGAACGGCAAATTCAGGGGTAGGGAGAAGACATCATCCACAACCAGCAAATCCGGGTCGATATCATCCAGAAGCGAAACCAGCCGACCTTCGATATCATCTGCCAGTCCACGAAGCCATGGCGAAATCCTTTTCTCCGGCTGCTTATCGTCGAATATGGCGGCGGCAAGCTCCTCCACCCGCGGGTCCACTGAGCTCAGATCGGGAATAATATGGTCATTTGACGCCGGCTCGGGAATGTAGCCTGCGATGCGGTGGACGTGAAAACCGAGATTGTCAAAAATGCGGATCCATTTTTCTGTCTCAATCGAGACTGGATCACGGTCCTTTAGTTTGAAAGCAATAAAAGCAACCCTGGTCAACCATTCTCCTTGGTTTTACGCCGGGCGGCATCACCCGCCGCATCGCACTGAATTTAACGACGAACAGCCACGACCGAACTAACCAGAAAGCTCAACTATTGCGGAATTTGAGCCAGTATATTTGCAAGCCGGACAGTCAACAAGCGTAACTTAACAGACCAACTTTGTCTGTGTTGACAGTGCCCGAAACGACAATCTTATCCATGACGGTTATCCATGATGGGAAGGTTGCGGGGACGAGAACCAGGTCATACGCCGGGAACCGTGTTTTTCTCCTGGTTTCAGGGGCGGACTCCACGCCAGGATATGGCTAAAGTTTTATGGAGCGCCGCCGATAACAGGCTAAAGAAACTCTTCATCCTCTTCTTAAAAAAGGAAGCCCGGTCAGCTTCCTTTTTTATTGCCATCTTACGTGACGGTGTGCTCCTCGAGCTTTGTCTTTGTCACCAGCTTCTTTACTTCGTGGGGATCGAAGACGCCGGCGCCATATTTTTGTGTATTGGCGGCGCCGCAGGCAACTGCGTAACTGAGGCAATCTCCCAGGGGCTTTCCCGAAACCCTGGCCGAAACAAACCCGGCCAGGAAGGCGTCACCGGAGCCGACAGTGCTGATCGGGTCAAGGAGCGGAATCGTCACTTTGAAAAATCTCTGCCCGCCATTGTCTCCGGCCAGGCAGGCATAACAACCGCCGGCATGCGTGATGATGCCCGATCCAGCGCCGATCTTGCAAAGCTGCCGGGCGGCGCGGAGGAAATCTTCATCTTCGCTGAATTCATGCCCCACCAAGGCTTCCGCTTCGAAACTATTGGGCGAAACCAGCCCGGGATGCGCCTTGATTGCCAACCTGAGCGGATCTCCCGCCGCATCCAGCACCACGAGGGCATCGGTTTCAAAGAGGGCTGTCACCAGGTCGCGGTAAAAGGCATCCTTTACCTTCCGTGGCAGCGAGCCAGCCAGGATTACCACTTCGGCGCCCTGGGCGATATAGGTAAACTTTTCCATGAAGGCATGCAACTCGCGGGCGGTGACGATGGGGCCGTACTCGTTGACTTCGGTCTGGACGCTGCTAGTGGGATCGATGATGGCCGTCGAAGTCCGGGATTCGTCCCGGATGCGGACAAAATCATTGAGGATGCCTTCCGCCGTCAGATCCTCGACGATTCTGGTCCCGGTCTTGCCTCCCGCCAGCCCGGTGGCAATGACCGGCTGCCCCAGGGTTTTCAGCGCCCGGGCGATATTGACTCCCTTGCCGCCGGGCAGGGTGAGGCTCTCACTGGCGCGGTGTCGAAATCCCGCCTGGAAGTTGGGCACGGTCAGCGTCCGGTCCAGCGCCGCGTTCAGGGTCACAGTGACAATCAACGGAACAGGACCCCCCCGGGCAGGATCTGCGCCAGCCCCAACGCCGTCACGCCCGCCACGCGGAACGCCGCCCCAAATACATGAAACACGGAAGAGAGATCATCGGAAATCCTGTCTGACAGACTCGGCGCCGGAGCATCGTTTGCTGCGACCAGATACGTGCTCCCCAGCATAGTGTTTCCGTCAAATGCTTCCACCAGGCCCACCTTGTCCCCCTTGCGGACCGGCAGCGCCGGCTCGCTTGGCAGCACCAGGCGGTCCTGGACCTGATCCCCGTTAAACAGCCGTTTCGTCAGGCTGCCCGCGGAGACAAGCGCCAGTTTCTTGCCGTGCGAATAGGGCACGCTCAAGGAAGCGTACTGCTGCCCCGTCTGAATTACGGTCCGGTCGCTACAGTTGGCAAATCCATACTGGATCAGGTTGTAGACATCCTGATCGCGCTGCGCCAGCGTCGGCCCGCCCAGATAAACAACAACCAGACTGACTCCGTTCTGTTCCGCGGAGACAACGATGCACTCGCCGGCGTTATCCGTGTAGCCGGTCTTGATTCCGTCAACATAAGGGTACTTGAGCAAATGATTGATATTTATCAGCGTCCGGCCGGTGGGACTGCCGTATCCGGGAATATTTTTAACCTGGGTTTTGACGATATCCCGGAGTTGCTCGTGTTTCATCACTTCCGCTCCCAACCTGGCCAGATCTTCCGCAGATGTGTAATGCCCGGGTTCGTCCAGCCCGTGCGGGGTGACAAAATGGGTGTGTGTCATGCCCAGCTCGGCAGCCCGCTTGTTCATCTTGGCGACGAAGGCTTCCACGCTGCCCGCATCGTACTCAGCCAGGGCGATGGCGGCGTCATTGCCGCTGGGCAGGAGGAGGCCGTAAAGCATCTCCTGAACCGTCAGGCTTTCCCCTTGTGTCAAGTAAATGGACGACTCGCCGATTGTGGCGCACCGCTCGCTGCACGTTACCATGTCGTTCATATTGTGGCCGTCTTCAGCAATGAGGAGCGCCGTCATCATCTTGGTGGTGCTCGCCATCGGCAGTTCCATGTCGGGATTTTTCGTGTAGATGAAACGGCCGCTATTCCTGTCCAGGATGGCCACAGCCTTGGCGGCGGTATCCGGGGCCGGCGCCGCTTGCGACTGGCCATCTGCGGCGGCGGGCAGCGCCAGCGGCTGCTCATTGGACGCGGCCGGTGTCGCCAGCGTCAGGAAAAGCAAAAGGCTGATCAGCAGGCAGACCAGCGATCCGTGCCAGTAAAACTGTCTTTTGAGCTTGTGCGCAGTCAATTCTGATTCGCTTCTTTCCGGCAGGCGCCGGTTCTTCGAAACACGGTTTACCCCGGAACCATCAGTTTCAACCCGGAATGGAGCTGTTGCGGGTTTACGCTGGGATTGAGTTCTTTAATCGTTGCTATAGTGGTGTTGAATTTCTGAGCAATACTGTAAAAGGTGTCTCCATCCTGGACAACATATGTTCTTGTGGAAGTTGTGGAAGTACCGGTCTGGTCCGTAGTTGTATCCGAGCCGGTGGTACTGGAGCCGGTTGTATCCACCGCGGTGATTGTTGGATCCGGCTCGCCGGAACTAAAATCCCCTGTTGAAGTTGTACCTGCCGCGGTCGTGTCCATTAGCGAGGGCGCCGTCGTAGTAAGCGCGAGCACCGGACCGGGCCCGCCTCCTCCGGCCAGCCCGGATTTAACGGCCAGAACCGCTCCGGTGGCGACAGCAGCCACCAGTCCCAGGACGGCAAACACACGCAGGATGTTGGCGTCGTTTTCCATTTCGTTAGCGCCCGCCGCTCCTTATGACACGATTTTCCAGAGATCCGCCTTCATGGCTGCGGTTGCCGTTGCCGCTGCTTTTGCGAAATCCTGACCCTTGCCAGCGTAGATTATACTACGGGAAGCTGCCGCCAGCCCTCCCAGCCCTTCCCGATCGAAGGCGGCGGCGATGTCCGCCGCTGATGCGCCTTGGGCGCCAAAACCGGGCAGTAAAAAGAAAACGCCCGGCATCATGCTTCTGAGCCTGGCCACGGCTCCCGGATGAGTGGCGCCCACGACGGCTCCGGTGCTGCTGTAACCTGAGTCCCCCACCAGCTCGGCGCCCCATTCCCTCACCATCCCGGCCAGATGCTCGTGCCAGAGAAGGCCACTGGCCAGCTCCAGGTCCTGCAGATCCGCCGAACCGGGATTTGACGTCTTCACCAGGATAAAAATCCCCTTGCCATAGTCAGCACAGCTGCTTAAAAATGGCTCCAGGCCGTCGGTGCCAAACAGCGGGTTGACCGTCATGGCGTCGATCTCCAGGCCCGTCACCCCGCCTTCGAGACCGGCGGGACTGCCTAGATAAGCGGCGGCGTATGCGGCTGCGGAGACGCCGATATCTCCGCGCTTGGCGTCGGCGATGACAATCAGGCCGGCGGTGGCGGCCCGTCGCACCAGATGACGGAAGGATTTAAATCCGGGAGGGCCGTACTGTTCGAAACAGGCCAGTTGCAGCTTGAGCGCGACGGCATGAGGCGCCACCGCGTCGATGATGGCGGCGCCGAACTCTTCAAAACAGGCAGCCACTTCCTTGCGCCCGCAGCCTGCCGTTCCGGAACCGCGGTATTTCTCCACCAGAAACGGCGGCATTTCTTCCAGGCGTGGATCGAGACCCACGCAAACCTGGGATTGCTTGTCGAGGATGGCGGCTGCCAGCCTGTCGGCAAAATTGTTCTGACCGGCGAAGCCGGAAATATTGTTTTCGGCAGCCATAATCTGCACGAAACCATAACAGATTTTGCGAAGTGGCTCAACCCTTGGTTACCGATTCCACAGTAGATGATTTATGTGAGGCCGAAACGGTGTGCAACTTCTGACAGATTCCTACCACAGCTCGAACTCTACGCCCCCGATCTCAACTTCCTCGCCGTCGACAGCGCCGGCGGCGCGAAGGGCGTCGCTGACCCCCAGGTGCTCCAGCTGCTCTTGCAGATGCGAGACCGCTTCATCGTTGGCAAAATCAGTGCGGGCAACCAGCTTCTCGACCGCGGCGCCGCGCACGGCAAAACGTCCGTCTTCAGCTACAACCTGCCAGTGCTCTTGAGTTCCGGGGCGATAGGTGATATGTCCCTCCGGCTCCCGCGGGGAAGCGGTCGCCTTTTGCCACGCCTCGTTAAGCAGGGCAAAAGCTCGCCCAACCAGCACCGGCACTCCGGCGCCAGTGGCGGCCGATACGGGCACTACCGCGCGCGACCCGTCCACCTCCGCGTCGCCGCCGGCCTCCTCAACCAGCCACACAAAAGCCGGATCACCCTGGCGGCAAAGACCGGCAATCACGGCAGCCAGCGTCCCGGCCACCTGGCTGTATTCATCTTGAGGAATTAGATCAATCTTGTTCAGGGCCACCAGTTGCCGCCTGGCGGCCAACTCTGGACTGTAAGCGGCCAGCTCCCGGTTGATGGCTTGAAAATTTTCAATTGGATTCTGTCCATAATAGCCGGTTGCATCAATAACATGAATCAGCAATGCGGTCCGTTCCAGATGCGTCAGAAATTCATCCCCGAGGCCGAACCCCTTGCTGGCGCCTTCGAGCAGGCCGGGGATGTCCGCTACGGTAAACTGCCGGCGGGATTCGGGTTCCTCGACCGTACCCAGTATAGGGGCTACGGTCGTAAACGGATAATCCGCCACCTTGGGTTTGGCGTGGGAAATGAACCTGAGGAGGGATGACTTGCCGGCGTTGGGAAAGCCGAGCAGTCCGGCGTCCGCCAGCAGCTTCAGGTTAAGGGTGATCGTCTTCTCTTCCCCGGCCAGGCCCAGTTCGGCAAAGCGGGGCGCCCGCCGTGTCGATGTGACAAAACGCGCGTTGCCCCGGCCGCCTTCGCCGCCGCGGGCGGCGGTGTAACTCTGGGTGTCCCGGACCAGATCGGCCAGCAGCCGGCCGTCCCCGAACACCTGTGTGCCCGGAGGAACCTCAACCACCAGGTCATCGCCGCGGGCGCCATTGCGCTTTGAGCCCTCACCAGGACCGCCCCGAGCGGCGCGGAAGTGCCGCCGCCGCTGGAAGTAAGCCAAGTCCCGGAGGCGGCTGGCGGCCCTTAAGACTACATCGCCCCCATCCCCCCCATCGCCGCCGTCGGGGCCGCCTTTGGGCACGTACTTCTCCCGGCGGAAACTAACGCAGCCGCTGCCACCCTTGCCGGCGCGAACCTCGATTTTAGCGCGATCGTAAAACATGAATAAAGAATAACAGCAATCACAAAAAAATCCCGGTTTTTTTCGAACCGGGGATCAAGTCCTGCAAGCTGGTGACTTAAATCAAGCCAGGGCCGCCAAGTGATAATCAGAATGGCTGAATGCCAGAATCGGATAAAAGATAAACCCGAGAAAGAACAGCCCGACGCCAAAGACGTCACTTCTGTCAAAATGCCGGGCAACGCCAATGGATACCATAATGCCGATGACGAGATTGACAAGCGGAATCAGCAACAGGACCCACCACCATCCGGGCCGTCCGGCAATTTTAACCAGCAGGTAGATATTATATACAGGAATAATCGCTTCCCATCCCGGTTGACCGGCCTTCTGGAAGACCATCCACATAGAGACGATGTCCAAAACGATCACCGCCAGATAAACCAATCCTACGACTGCCATGATTGCTCCTTTCATTCCATCCGGCAAATGTAATGAAGGCGCCAGCTTATCTTAAATATAGGCAAAATATAGTTTCTAAGCTGTCAGCCCACAGCGAAATATGAAGCGCCGGCATAAAAAAACCGCCCAGGGGCGGCTTTCAATTTTAGTCAAATTTCAGGCGGTTAGTCTAAGCGTTATCCTCCGGGATGACGCTGATGGTTCGTGAGGAGCCGTTCGAAAAAACAATCCGGCCGGTAATCCTCGCGAAGATAGTGTCGTCGCTGCCGATGCCGGCGCCGGGTCCGGGGCGGAAGCGCGTGCCGCGTTGGCGGACGATGATAGACCCGGCAGAGACGACCTGGCCGCCAAAATTCTTGCAGCCCAACCTCTGGGCGTGCGAGTCCCGGCCGTTTCTGCTTGTGCCTGATCCCTTTTTATGAGCCATTTAGGTTCCTTCTGTTCTAGGATTCTCTGGCGCCCTGGGCGCCTTAAAATGACGCTTTAATCCGCCGCTTCCGGCTTTTCCGGCTTGCTTGCTTCATCCGCCGCGGTCATCGGCTCTGCCTTCTTTTTCGGGGCGGCAGTAGCGATCGACTGGATGGAGACCCGTGACAGGCGGCTGCGGTGTCCGCGCATCTTCTTGTAGGTCGACTTCGGCTTATATTTAAACACTTTGACCTTCTTCCCCAGCAGATGCTCCTCCACCTTAGCCCTGACTCTGGCTCCCTTGAGCTCCGCCGCGGTAACCGCCCGCTTGCCGCCCCCAATCAAGACAGGCTTCAATGTGAGCGTCTTGCCGGCGTCCTTATCCAGCCGGTCAACGATCACCTCGTCACCCTTCTCAACCCGGTATTGCTTTCCACCTATGTCGATGACTGCATACATAAAAGTTCCAAGCTCTTAGCTCTTAGCTCTTAGCTCTTAGCTCTTAGCCCCAAAACCAAGTTCTTTAACTTGGAACCTTGAAACATTGAACTTTGAACTGTTTTTTTGCCGGTGAGATTATAGCAAAGCCTCTGTGCCGGCGCCAGTTAAACAGGCGCTCATTTCCGCCACTCCCGCTTGGGCAGTTCTATCCCGTCCGGCTCTTCTTCTTTCTCTTCCGTGGCGCTCGGCTGCTGCTCATCCACGATGGTGCCATAAGCGCAGGTGCGGGTGACGCTGTCAATGCGCACTTTCCGGTCTTCCCCAACCAGGTTGCTGGCTCCATTGATGCTGATAACATAACCATCGATCTTAGCGATGGCGTCGGCGGGATTATACATGTGAGGCTCTTCAATCCGCAGCCGCACCTCGTCGCCCTCGGCGACAGGGAGGGACGCCCGTTGAATTGCCTCCCGGCTGCCCTCGGCAGTTACCTGAAAGGTGTCGATCGGGATCGTGTCCAGGCCCTCGAAACTGAAATACTTGTGCGTTTCCTCCTCCAGCTCCCTCAGCTTGGCGCCGCCCTGGCCGATCAGCATGGCGGCAACCTTAGGGTGAACTTCAACCAGGAAAGCCTCGCTGGACGAGGTTGCGGCCAGGCGCCGGAGGCGGCGCTCGATGTCAATCGCCATCGTCTCTTCAGACACGATTACCCCCTCGCCGCCGCAGGTCGGGCAGGCCTTGGTGAGGATGCCGCGCAGACCCTCGGTGACATTTTGCCTGGTCATCTCGACCAGGCCCAGCGGCGACAGCTCCACGATGTAAGTCTTGGTGCGGTCCGTTTCCAGCTCCCGGTCGAGAGTCTCCAGCACCTGCTGCCGGTTGCGCGTCCTGGCCATATCAATAAAATCAATGATGATAATGCCGCCGATGTCACGCAGTCTTAGCTGGCGCACCACTTCTTTGCAGGCTTCGATATTGGTCTTGACGATCGTGTCTTCCAGCCGCGTCCGTCCCACGTAGCGGCCCGTGTTGACATCAATGATTGTCATTGCTTCCGTTGCTTCAATCACCAGATAACCGCCACTGGGCAGATCGACCCGTTTACCCAGTGCTTTTTTCATCTCCTCTTCGACGCCGTATGTCTCCATCAGCGGCTTGCTGCCCTGATAACGCTCGACCCGGTCCACCAGCTCCGGAGAGGTTTTTTTCAGAAACGAACGGATTTTGTCATATTCCTTTTGTGAGTCAATAAGAACCTGCTCATGGGTTTCGTTAAAGACATCCCGCATTACCTTCAACGATACTTCCATTTCTGAATAAAGCAGTGACGGCGCCTTGGAATTTTTCTCACGCCCTTTTACCGTCTGCCACATTTTTTCCAGGAACTTAAGATCGTTGACAAGTTCCTGCTTGCTGGCGCCCTCGGCGGCGGTGCGGACGATCAGCCCCGCCTTCTTCACCTTCATCTCACGGCAGATCTGCCGGAGCCGCTGGCGCTCCTCGTCATCCAGGCGCCGGGAAACGCCGACACCGTCGCCGTCAGGAACGTACACCAGAAAGTGGCCGGGAATGGAAAGCTGGGTCGTCAGGCGGGCGCCCTTGGTACCCATCGGATCCTTGACAATCTGGACCAGGATCTCCTGACCGGAGCGAAGCATCTGCGTGATCTTCTTGGGGCGCTTGTCCGGGTCTTCATGAACCATGACTTCCTCGACGTAGAGAAAGCCGTTTTTTTCCAGACCGATATCGACAAAGGCCGCTTCCATGCCGGGCAGCACGTTCTCGACCTTGCCCTTGTAAATATTGCCGGCCAGCGGCCGACGTCCCTTTCGTTCCACGTAAATTTCGCAAAGCCGGCCTTCTTCAAGGATCGCCACCTTGAGTTCGCTCGTCTCCGCGCTCACGAGAATCTGCTTGGCGCGAGTCGCCATATTTAACCTTCCTAATTCTGGTCAAGGAGCAACACCGTGTTAATCCGCCGCTCCTTAAACTTTTTCGGTAAAAAAAGCTCCTGACGCCGGCCGCATCACTAATTCCGGCCCCAAAAATTTTGATATCCGCCCAAATCTACCTACTACATACCCAATTTCTCAGTTCCGAATTCAGCCGGATCCGGGAACCGACTGTTCGGTTTGACCCGCTTCTGTTAATCATCGCCAAGAAAAACTGATCGTCCACTAGCTCAGGATGAGGCGTGTAATTGTAATTCTGATCCGCCGGAGCGCCGAAGAGTCCGGGTTTTAGGCCCAAGATCCTTCGGCTTCGCCCCAGGATGACAATGTGCCTGAGCCAACAGGATGAGCAATCAAGAAAAAGGTACAAGAAAATCAAGTTCCCGGGCATTATAGCGCGGTTGGCGATGGTTATAAACCGGCTTCACGACGATGCCAAAAACGTGCATATTTTACCGGCGCCGCAACCGGCGCCGCTTCCCCGCCGAAGCCGGCGGCCGCTTCTCTCCCAGGGTTATTCCGGTCCTGATGACGCGGACCGCTTCCATCTTGCGGCCGACGAATTTTTCCAGGAGGTTGATTACCTCTTCCGGCCTCGCCGTGCCTTCGGAAGTTACCAGCATCTCGAACCGGGCAGAACCATCATCAGCGATATGTACGGTTTTGACATATTTTTTAACATTGACTTCCTTGTCTCCTTTAGGACGGTGCCGCAACACCACCAGCTCGTTTTCCCGGCCGTAGGCGGCGGCAGCCTCCTGCCAGTCCTCGCCCGGGTTCGCCAACCGGACGCGGTAAGACGCACCCGTCACTCTGGAAGCGGATTTCGATTCGTAGCTGGGAGAAAAAGACTTCAGCCAGATCCCCTCCGGCAGCTCCTGGTTTAACCGCCGGGAAAACTCGCTCAGCGGCACCCGTTGACGGAGCGAGAAATCACAGATTTCATCCTCTCCCTCAACGCCGACCCCCAGCGGCAAGGCCAGGCTAAGCAGCGGCTTTGGCCGCATCCCTTCCGTGAAAGCCAACTGGTACCCGGTGCGGCGCACGGCGCGCACCAGGACGCTAAGCGTATCCAGGTGGGCGATAAAGCGGGCCCGTCCGGTTTTGGCAAATCGAATCTGGTAATTAAAGTTCAAAGTTCCAAGTTAAAAGTTTAAAGCTCGCCCTCAAGCGGAGCTGCTAAGGCGCCCCGACCACCATCTGGATCTCGTCTTCGCAGACACCGCAAAGGTGGCATTCTTCCCGGCAGTCAGGCGTCAGCTGTCCCTGCTCGGCCCGCCGCATCTCACCAAGGAGGAACCCCTTGGTGACGCCGGCGTCGATATCATCCCAGGGAAGCGGATCGGCCGGACCAAAGCCGCGCGCCGCCTCTGCCTCCACCGAGGCGCCGATTGCGGCAAAGCCGCTTTCCCACGCCTGCATATTAAACAACTCCGACCAGGCGTCGAACCGGGCGCCCGACCGCCAGGCTGCCTCGATGGCGCCCGCGGTAGCGGCGCCGCCGCGGGCAACGGCCCCTTCCACCATGCTCGGAGCCAGATCGTGCAGGCTGAGCCTGATTTGCTTGCGCGGCATGTTCCGCCGGAGGAACCCCTGCTTTTCCTCCAGTTCGCGGCGCGAATTCATGCCATACCATTGAAACGGCGTGTGCGGTTTGGGCACAAACGAGGCAATGCTAACGTTGATTTGCGTCCTGCCGGGACGCTCCGTCTCCTGGCGGCCGATGCGCCGAGCCATCACGGCAATGTCGATGATCCCCTGCAAATCCGCCTCGGTTTCGCCAGGCAGGCCAATCATGAAGTAAAGCTTGACCGTGGTGCATCCGAGCCGGAACGCCTCGGTGAGCGCCGATTCGATGTCGGCGCCGGTGACCTGCTTGTTGATCGCGTCCCGGAGCCGCTGACTGCCTGCTTCCGGCGCCAGCGTCACCGATCCCTTCCTCGAAGGGATCAGCGTCAGGAGGCGGAAAACATCCGCATCCACCCGGAGGGAAGGCAGCGAGACCGTCAGACCCGGATGCGCCTCGGCAACATCTTTCAGCACCTTCCGGATACCACTATGGTCAGCTGCCGAGAGGGAGCTTAATGAAACTTCCTCATACCCGGTGCCAGCCACAAGATCGGCCACTCCCCGGCAAACGTCAGCGGCGGGGCGCTCCCGCACCGGACGGTACCACATTCCGGCCATGCAGAAACGGCACCCCCTGGTGCAGCCGCGCGTTATCTCCAGCGCGGCGCGGTCGTGCACGGCGCCCAGCGACGGCACCACCGGCTTCAGGGGGATCATGTCATAAGCAAGATTTGAGACGACCGCCCGTTTCACGGTCTTTTCCGAACCCGGCACGCAGACACCCTCAACCTGGCCGATAGCGGCGATCCTGCCGGCGCGGGACATGCCTCTGCTGGCTTCATAAACGCCAAGCACCCGAGGCACCACTTCTTCGCCGTCCCCAATAATAAAGAAATCAAAAAAGGGCTCCATGGGATGATGGTTGGCGGCCGCCGGTCCGCCGCCAAATACCAGCGGGTCTCCTTGGCCGCGTTCCTCCCGCCGAAGCGGTACGCCGGCCAGATCAAGCATCTCCAGAATGTTCGTGTAGGTCAGCTCGAACTGCATAGTGATGCCCCACAGATCGGCGTTCCTGACAGCCTGCCAGCTTTCCAGCGAAAAGAGCGGCAATCCTTCTTCACGCATGAGCGCCGCCGCGTCAGTCCAGGGACAGTATGCTCGCTCCGCCCAGGCGGTCGTCTGATGATTGACAATAGCGTAGAGGATCTGAATGGCCTGATTGGCTATGCCCAGCTCGTAGACATCGGGATAGCTGAGAACCAGTCGGCTCGAATACTCCTCTTTGACAACGCTGCCAACTTCGCCGCCAATGTAACGGGCCGGCTTTTCCACGCGTTCCAGAATCGATTCAATTTTTTCATTCAATGAATTTTCCACCACAAAAAAAGTTTCCGGTTTCCAGTTTCCAGTTTCCAGTTGATAAACAGTTTAGATAACCAGAAACTGGCAACTATAAACTAGAAACTATAAATTTTATCTTTTTAGCTGTCTGACCTTTTTTGCCAGCGGTTTCAACCCGGCGGGAGTCACCCGCGAAGAGCCGTCAAAGTAAGATTGGGCCGCCCGGCCAATGGCCTGAGTGCCGCCATAGGCGATGCCTCCCTTGACCACCCATCCCGGTCCGGGAAGCAGATCAAGCGCCTGCCGGGCGGCGGCCCTGAACCCGAAACCAGCGCCGACAATGCTGACCAGCTCCAGTGCCCGATCGGTGCTTACCTGCTCGCCATGGGCCGCGGCAATCTTCAGCACCATCTTTGCCTGATTCATCGTCATTACCGGCATGTCCGCGCCCGGCAAAAAGAAGAGGGCCCCCACGACGGCGTTCTGCCGGGAGGTCTTCCGGATCAGCTGCCGGCAAGCCTCTTGCCTCAGCGCCGGCAGCTCCGCCGCCAGCGCCACCGCACCGTCGCCGGCGGCATCCACCACAGCCTCCGCCAGCACATCCGCCGGCACTGTCCCGCCAGGACCCACGCCCACCACCCGCTTCGGCCCGACCCCGGCAACGGGAAAAGCGAGCTCGATTCCCGGCGCCTCCGAGAGGACCAGCACCGCGGGGATCCCCTTCGCGCCTACATTTTTCAGCCTTTCTGTCAATTGTCCGGAAGACAGCTCGCTCCCACTCGCCACTACGACGGCCAGACCGGTGGAGCCGTTCAGGCGGCCCGGCAAGACGGCAGCGCCCTCCTCAAGCAGGATTGTATCCAGCAGTGCAGACGCCGCCCTTGCGGAGGCCTCCCCCAGCAGCGCCGCCTTGACGGCGTCCATTGCGCCTGTCTCGGAACCGATTACGGCTACGCGGCGCGCGCTGTCAGCCAGTTTGCGAACGTCCCGCACCAGCGAAATGATCTTTCTCGGACTAACGGGCAATTTTCGCACGTCTGAACCTCCTGTCGCTGGTAAGCCGGCTGCGGATGTGAATGCTCTCAAGCAATCCGACCGCCAGCAGATTTGATACCATTGAGCTTCCCCCGTAGCTCATGAAAGGAAGCGGGATTCCGGTGATCGGCATGATGCCGATAGTCATGCCTATGTTAACAAAAATCTGAAAAACGAGCATCGCCACCACGCCGGCGGCAACCAGGCTGCCAAAGACGCTATTGGAGATGATTGCGATCCGCACGCCCCGCCAGACAACGACCGCGTACATGGCCAGCAGCGCCGCCGCTCCCACAAACCCAAGCTCCTCTCCCAGCACGGAGAAGATGAAGTCGGTATGATGCTCCGGCAGGAAGCTGAGCTGGGTCTGCATGCCCTGGTACAGGCCCTGCCCGGTGACCATCCCCGAGCCGATCGCTATTTTCGACTGCAGCAGATTATATCCTGCTCCCGAAGGGTCCTGGTTGGGATGGAGAAAAACCAGCAGGCGGTCGACCTGATAGGACTTGAGCAGGTGGAGGCCAATATGAGGCAACACCTCAAAGACCATTACCAGCCCGGCGCCGATCACAACCGCAATCATAAAAAAATGCAGCAGCCGGGTTCCGTAAACAAACAGCAGCGCCAGCGTCACCGCAACCAGGACAAGCATCGTTCCGAAGTCGGGCTGCAGAAAGACCAGTAAAGCCGGCAGCATGGCGTAACCGATTGTAATCAGCGTCGTGCGGAAGCCCGGCTCTCCCCTTTGGCGGTCGGCGAGATACGCCGACAGGACCAGAATCATCACGACTTTCGCCAGCTCAGACGGCTGCACCTGGAAGATTCCGAGGTTAATCCAGCGCTGCCCGCCCTTGACGGCGGCGCCCATGATAAAGACAAGAACGATCAAACCGACGATGCCGGCATACATATGCCAGCGGTAGGCTCTTAAGCCCCGAAAATCGATGAGCGCCAGCACCAGCATCAGCAGCGCTCCCACCATGGCGGCGATCGCCTGAAGCCTTACATAATAATAAGGGCTCGGCAGGCCGGGGTCCGAATGCGTGGCGCTGTAAATAATCAGCATGCCAAACGCAATCAACCCGCAGACGGCAGCCAGCAGGCCGTAATCAAAGTGGCGGAGGTAGGTGCGAAACTCCATGCGGCTTACCCGTTCGCTGGCGTGACCGGCTGCCCCGGAGCCGCCTGTCCTGCATGAAAGAGCGATTCAAAGATCTTCTTCACTGTGGGGGCCCCGGAGGCGCTGCCGCCACCCCCCTGCTCGATCATGGCCAGCACCACATACTGCGGATTGTCCGCCGGGGCGTAGGCGATGTACCAGCCATAATCCGCCTTGCCCGCCACCTGCGCCGTGCCGCTCTTGCCGGCGACGGTCGGCTGGAAGCCGGCGAAGACGCTGCCGATGGCCGAGCCCGGCTGGGCGGCGCCGATCAGGGCGCTTTTAACCATCGCCAGATTGTCGGGGTTAAGCCCGGCGCTGGGACCCAGCGGCGGCTCCAGATCCTGCAGCATCTGGTGCGTCACCGGATCTACCACCCGCAGGCCGACGTGAGGCCTAACCAGCGTGCCGCCGTTGGCGATGGCGCAGTAGACGGCCGCCATTTGCAGCGGCGTCACCAGCACGTCGCCCTGGCCGATAGCCATGTTGACGCTATTGCCTGGCATCCACATCTTGTCGATCGGCGTCTGCCCCACCTTCTGCTTCCACGCCGGGTCGGGAATCCGGCCCGCCGCCTCACCGGGAAGGTCAACCCCGGTGGGTTTCCCAAGCCCCATAATCCGCGCCCATTTCTGGATTCCCTGGTTATTGTTGTCTTTGTAGAATCTGTAGCCGACATCGTAAAAATAGGTGTCGCAGGACATCACGATCGCCCGGTGCAAATCGACAATCCCCAATGGCGCCCAGTCATGGAAGATAACGCTGGGGTCGCCCGGCACATGCCAGGAGCCGGTGCTGTCAACGGTGGCGGCAGGGTTGATCAGGCCCTCCTGCAGCCCTGCCAGCGCCGTAATCGCCTTAAAGGTAGACCCGGGCGGATACTGGCCCTGAATGGCCCGGTTAAGCAGAGGATCGTGGGCGGAAGGAGCGGTCAGCTCCTGATATTTGGCGGTGCTCATGCCGCCAACCCAGAAGGACGGATCGAAAGTCGGGTTGCTGGCCATGGCCAGAATCTGTCCGGTTTTTGGATCCATGACGATAGCGGCGCCGCCGGTGGCGGGATAGTTCTTCTGGTGCGCCAGATTAACGCCGTACTGGAGAGCAGCTTCGGTCGCTTTTTGAATGTTGCTGTCGATGCTCAGATAGACATCATTGCCGGGAATCGCTTTCTGGCTGCTTAGCTCCACCGGCTGCCCGCTGGCGTCCGTTTTCGGCTTTCCGGAAGCGTCCACTTCCAGCTGCATGCCGCCATCAACGCCTCTGAGCCATTTGTCATATTCGTATTCGACGCCGTCCTTGCCGATCTCGGCGTCATTTTTATATCCCTTGTAGCGGGGTTCGGTCAGCTCCTGCTGATCGATCTGTCCCACATGCCCGAGCACGTGCGCCGCTTCCTGGCCCTTGGGATAGCTCCGAAGCGGAAATGTCTTGATGTCAACACCTGGAAAATAAAGCGGGATCCGCTCGATCAGGTAGCTTTTCATCGCCGGCGTGATGTCCCTTTTGACCACGATAGAGGAATATGTGTCATTCTTGTGCTGATCCAGCTCTTGCTGGATATCCGCTTCCGGCACCTGGATTATCTTGCTTAGTTCAGCCAGCTCGCGCTGCGGGTCCTTCAGCGCCGCCGGCAGGACGGTGACGGCCAAGCCGGCGCGGTTCTCCACCAGAGGCTGGCCGTTGCGGTCGTAAATAATGCCGCGGGGAGCTTCATCCGGCACAAACCGAATAAAGTTATCCTTGGCCATCGCCACGTACTGATTGCCGGAAATAACCTCCAGGAACCAGATCCGGAAAATAAGCACCCCGAACAGCAGCAGCGCCATTGCTCCCAGCATCCCGGCGCGAAAGGCAATCGAAGGCGGCTGGCGGTCTCCGTAGCCACGCCGTTTACGGCGGCGGCTGCTTTTGAACAGAGAGAATGATTGTTTTTTCCGGCGGCTACTCTTTAATCGAAAAGACATTTGTTTGATCAGCTCCCAGCCACCAACGGCAAACCGCAAAAACCGGCGCCGCGATGAGCGCGTTTAAAACGGCCGATGGCAAGATAATTCTCAGGATGATAAACCAGACCGAGGCTTCGACGCCGAGCAGGAACATGATGACCGCGTTCAGCGCCTGCAGCACCAGCGTTACCGCGAAGACCGCGAGCACCGGCGGCATCCATGACTCCGGGTCGATCCGCTCCGAAAAGCTGCCGCTGAAATAACCGCCCAGCGTCAGCAAAAATGAAGAGATGCCCATCATCTGCACCAGGGCGATATCGATCAGGATCCCGGTGGCAAAGCCGGTGACGGCGCCCCAGATGGGCCCGCGCATCAAAGCCAGGCAGACAACCACCACCAGCGTCACATCCGGTTTTGTTCCCAGCACCATCAGGTAAGGCGCCATGGTCGTCTGCAAAATCACGGCGGCGATGACCAGGGCAATCACCTTGAGCATGAAGAGGCGGCCCTCGGGCGCCGCCGCGGCCGCGGCGCTTTCCTGCCCTTGTTGCAGAACCCTCTGCCTGCTTTTCAGCCCTCTGGACGCCGCCATTTTAACCTCCATTGACCATCGGTCCCTGGTCCGCTCCCGGAGGCGGGATCAGGACCATCACGTCTTCCAGGCGGCTAAAATCAACAAAAGGCGTCACGGAGATGCTCTTGAAGTAATTAACCTCCTGATCGGAGACCTGATTGACGACTCCGATGGGCACGCCTTCGACGAAAAGCTTGCCGGTGCCGGAGGTGACAACGACGTCGTTTTTGGACACCTTCTGATTCTTGTCCACGAAATCCATCTCCAGCTGCCCGGCAATGCTGCCAACAATGGTCCCCTGGGCGTCGCTATTTTGCAGTTTTGACTCAACATGTGAAGTGTTGTCAATAATAAGCAGCACCTGCGCGGAATTGGTAGCAACCGCGGATATCTGCCCGACGAGCCCTTCGGCGCTGACAACCGTCTGGCCCATGGCGATTCCGTCATCGGAACCGCGATTGATCGTAATGGTGGCGTTCCAGGCCGATCCGGAACGGCCGACGATGCGGGCCGGCACCTGTTTGTAATCGTGGGGAAACGAGGGCTGATTAATAAATCCCAGCATGGCCTTGAGCTGGTTGTTTTCATCCTCCAGATTCTTTTGCGATATTACCTGCGACCGCAGGTCATCAACCTCCCGGCGCAGTTTTCCGTTATCGTTCTCGGCAGAGATCAGCCCCGTTGCCCAGGAATAGGCGCCCTTGAAGGGATCAAGAATACGAGAGGTGGCCGATTCCACGGGTGATATCACCCGCAGACCGCCGCGCTGCGTGGAATGGAGCATCCCGCCGACGGGCTCGCGAAAATACCACGTGAGCATGGCTACCGACACCAGCAGCAACACTGCCAGCACCGCTTGACGTTGTGCACCTGTCTTGCGGGCCACGATAGACCTTACCGTTGAGGTTTAAAAGTGGCGTTTTGACTTCGCGTGGCGGGATGTCTTGTGCAGAGCTTCAAATTCCTCAAGCGAGCGGCCGGAGCCGACTGCGACGCACGTTAGCGGCGATTCCGCCATATGAATTGGCATGCCGGTTTCTTCCCGCAAGCGCTCGGGCAGCCCTTGCAGCAAGGAGCCGCCGCCGGCAAGCATCACACCCCTGTCCATGATGTCACTGGCAAGTTCAGGGGGTGTCTTGTCAAGCGTAGTCTTGAGGGCGTCAATAATGGACTCGACCGGTTCCGCCAAAGAATCCCGTATCTCTTCTGAAGTCAAAACGACTGTCTTGGGCAGGCCGGTGACCAGATCCCGTCCCCGTATTTCAGCCTGCTCTTCTTCCGCCAGAGGATACGCGGAGCCGATCTCCAGCTTCAGTTCCTCCGCGGTCTGGCTTCCTATCATAAGTTTGTATTCTTTTTTGACATGCGCGATGATCGCTTCATCCATCTCATCGCCACCAACACGAATAGACTGCGATGTCACAATCCCCCCCAGCGAGATCACCGCGACCTCGCTGGTGCCGCCGCCGATGTCAACAATCATGTTGCCGGTAGGCTCGCTCACCGGCAGTCCGGCGCCGATCGCGGCCGCCATCGGCTCTTCAATCAGATAACAGAGTCGGGCGCCCGCTGAAAGGGTAGCCTCCTCCACCGCCCGCTTCTCGACCCCGGTAACGCCGGATGGGACACAGACAACGACGCGGGGATGCGCCCAGCGGTTCTGATGCACCTTCTGGATAAAGTGGCGCAGCATCTGCTCGGTAACGTCAAAATCGGCGATGACGCCATCCTTGAGGGGCCGGATGGCGCTGATAGTCCCCGGAGTGCGGCCCAGCATCCGCTTTGCTTCTGCGCCCACGGCATGTACTTCTCCCGTCCGCTGGTCGATAGCCACCACCGAAGGCTCGCTTAAAACTATCCCCCGGCCGCGGACATAAACAAGAGTGTTGGCGGTACCCAGATCGACCGCCATGTCCCTGCCGCCAAAGCCGGCAAAGTAATTCATGAAACTAATTTAAATCTCCTTTCCAGCAGACGTCCCGCGTCTGCAAAATGACATAAAAAACCGCGCCCGCGCCATTACGACAGCATTTCCTGGGAATAGAGCGAGGGCGCAGCGACCGGACGCCTGCCTATCCGGCGCCTGCGATTGCACCCCCGATACCCAATTTGCAGCTATTTCTAACTCACGAAGCACGATATTATATAACAATTCCATGAAGTAGACGAAATCAAAAGCAGATACCGGATCCTGGCTGCCGGATTTGGGAAACAGCAAAAAGAAGATTTAACCAAAGTCCAAAATCCAGCGTCCAGAATCCGCTTTATCGGTTTTTATTCCATTCCGCTGGCGGCCACAAACCGATCGTCCTGAGCATTCCCGCCAGCATGGAGACCGGCAAACCAACTACGTTCGTGTACTGGCCCCGTATCTCTTCCACGAATGCAGACGCCCGCTCCTGGATAGCGTAGGCGCCGGCTTTCCCGCGCCATTCCTCCGTGGCGACGTACGTCTCGATCTCGCGCTCCGGCAGCCGGGAGAAACGGACCTCGGTCACCGCGTGATCAGTCATCTCCTGCAGCGGGAAGCCTGCTTCTCCCATTTCGGACCAGACCAGCGTGACGCCGCTGTAAACAAGATGGGTTGCGCCGGACAGCCGGCTTAGATAAGCGCGCGCTTCATCGGCGGTGGCGGCCTTGCCGACAATCCGCCCGTTTATTACTACAATCGTGTCAACTCCGAGGACGGGCCTCCCCGCCGGCAGCGGCTTCAGCCACGGCACCACGGACCAGGCTTTGCCGCGGCTGTGGCGCTCCACCAGCTCGCCCGGCAGTTCCAGGCCCTGGCCCTCTTCCTCGTACCGGGGCGTGACGGTCTCAAAGTCAATTCCGAGCGCTTCCAGCAGCGCCCGGCGCCGGGGGGACCTGGAGGCGAGGTACATTATTCCTCCGAAGGAAAGTCGTTTTTATACTATTTCGCTCTCGGTAAAATATAGCGCGATCTCGCGCTTGGCGCTGGCGGGGCTGTCAGATCCGTGCACCACATTTGCCACGATTTCGAGTCCGTAATCGCCGCGAATCGTGCCTGGCTCGGCAGCCATGGGGTTGGTGCTGCCCATCATCCGGCGGACTACGGCAATAGCCTCAGGTCCTTCCAGCACAAAGGCCGCCACCGGACCGGAAGTAATCGAGCCAACAAGCTCGCCAAAAAAATCCTTCTCCCGGTGCTCTGCGTAATGCTGCTCGGCCAGCTCACGGTTGACCCTAAGGAACTTCATGCCACGGATCCGGAAGCCGCGCTTCTCGAACCTGGCCAGCACTTCTCCCACCAGACCGCGGCCGACCGCTCCCGGCTTTATCATTACAAAAGTGCGCTCCAAAACATCTCCTTAAGATTAAGATGATATGTTGACGGCTTGTACGATTCGCGAACCGGATCGAACAGCCTCAAAGATCCGGAAACTGGCAACTGAAAACTGGTTATTGACTGGAAACTGGAAACCGGAAACTTTACTCAGGCAAATAGCTCGTCTTCTTCGGCAAACGGGATCTTGCCGCCTTCCGGCTTTTTTGCCGGCTCTTCAGCCGCCGGGGTCTCGATCGATTCCGTGGTTTCTGCTCTGGCAGATTTCTTCCGAACATTTGCGTAAGTGCCCCTCGCCGGCCTGGATGTTTGCCGCGCCGGCAATGAATAATTGTTGTCCGCCCGGCAATACGGGCAGGCCTGCCAGTCCGGGTCAAGCGACTTGCCGCAGCTCTGGCACGCTGTCTTCAGTTGCCGGCGGCACTTGGGGCAGATCAGAAAATCATCCTTGACCGGCGTGCGGCAGGCGGGACAGCGGCCGGCAATGCCGCCGATCTCCAGCTCCCTGGCCTGGATTTCCAGGTCGCGCTCCAGCACATCTTCCAGAAACTCCGGCGGGCGGAGAATCACGTAAAAAAGCGTGCCGGCGTAGGGGAAGATCAGCGAGGCAATTACAGCGACGCCGATCATCATCGAATCAGTCAGGCGACGCTTGGCATCCTTATACGTCCAGAAAACCAGCGCCAGCCATAACCCAACCAGCACCGCCTTGCTCATCAAAGTGGCAAAATTCCACCAAGAGGAATCAAAGAAGCCTCCGGTCGGATCAGAAGAACTAGCCTGTAGCAAAATAAAGTTCAATGTCAAAAGACCTCAAATAGATTGATAAAGTCAATAATCAAACTTCAATTTTACTTTACATCATCCTCTTCTTGATGTCAGCCAGCAAATAAAGAGACCCCGTCACCAAAATCATGTCACGGATCGAAGCCAGCTTAAAGGCGCTCTCCAGCGCCGACTGGTTTTGACGAGCGACAAACGCCTGCACCGTGCTGGCTTTTACCACCGGCAAACTGGAAAGCTCCTGCGCCGGCGCGCAACGGGGGTTAGAATTTTCCGTGATGAATAAGATATCACAAAAATCAAGCAGTCGCTCCAGCATTGCTCCCGCATCCTTGTCCTTGAGGATGGAAACAACCCCGATCACCCGCTTGCCCTCGGCCAGGGACTTCAGCGAAGCCAGCAGCTCCTCGATGCCGCTGGGGTTATGAGCGCCATCCAGAACTACCAGCGGCTTTTCCGAGATAATCTCCATCCGCGCGGGAACCTTGATTTTCGGCAGGGTGCGCTTGAGCTTTTTTTCATCGAGCGGTTTCCCCTGGAATAATTCCGCCGCCTGCAGGGCAACGGCGCAGTTGGTGCGCTGGTACTGGCCGAGCAGAGACAGGGAAAGGTCTGCATACCTGCCCTTTGCCGTCCAGACGTCGAACTTCTCTCCCCTTCCCTTCAGCAGCGAGAAGTCTTCGTCGAAGACGAGCGGCTTTACCTGCAGCCGCTTGCACACTTTAAGCGCCTCGCCAATCGCTTCCTCTGACAGAGAACCCAGGACGACCTTCCCTTTGGGCGGTATCACCGCCATCTTCTCCTTCACGATCGCCGCAACAGTTTTTCCCAGCAGATCCGTGTGCTCCAGCCCAACATTGGTGAGCACCTGCACTTTGGAGTCGATGACGTTGGTGGCGTCATAACGCCCGCCCAGCCCCGCTTCGATTACCGCCACGCCGACCTTCTGCTGCCAGAAATACAGATATGCCGCCGCCGTGAGAATCTCAAACGCGGTCAGGGGCCCGCTGCTGCGGGACCGTTTGTTTACCTCCTCCGCCGTCTCCCGCACCTCGAGAATCAGCTTGTCAAACCGGTTCGGAGATATCTCCTTGCCGTTGATGATGATCCTCTCCGTGTACGAGACCAGATGCGGCGACAGGTACGCGCCTGCCTTGAGGCCCTGTCCCCCCAAAATCGAGGCGGCCATCCGCGCCGTGGAAGACTTGCCGTTGGTGCCGACGATGTGGATTGTCTTGATGTGCTTCTCGGGATTTTTCAGCGCCGTCAGGAGTTTCTTGATCCTCGCCAGCCCGGGTTTGATTCCCAGACGGTCAAGATCGGCGAGGTATGCTTCAACTTCGGGGCTGATCGAAGATACGCTGCTTGGCGGACGGAACACGGGCTGTGGAGCCAGGATGCTGCGCAGGTTTTTACTCTTGGGTGGCACTTAAGCTAACTCCGGCCACCGAAGTAGCGCTCATATTGCTCCCTGAGTTCGGTAAGTTCACGTCCGTGCTGCTCCATCTTGTTCCTTTCCTTCTCCACGATATCCGGTGGAGCATTTGCTACAAACTTTTCATTGGCCAGCTTCCCGGCCGCACGCGAATATTCCTGCTCTTTTTTGGAAATCGCGGTCCTGATGCGCCCCGCCTCCACTTCCACATCGATCAGGCCCTCCAGCGGCACCAGCAGCCTCCCGCCCGGAATCACGGCCACCGCCGGCCGCCCTCCGACGCTTTCCGCTTCTGCCTCAATTACTTGCTCAACGCCGGTATTTGTAAGTGATTCTATCAAACCGGCGTTAGCCGCGACTACTCTTCTCACCCGCTCGTCGGCAGATACGAGTATGGCCGGCGCCTTCCGCCCCGGGGGCACCCTCAACTCGTTACGCAGCGTGCGAAGCGAAGTTACCGCCGCCATAACCTGCTCCATGTCGGCTTCCGCTTCATCGTCGATCAAATCGCTGTCGCCGGCGGGAAACTCCCTGTCAATCAAAAATCCCTCACTGCCCGGGATCATTGCCGCCAGCTCTTCAGACAGAAAAGGCATGAACGGATGCAGCATCCTCAGGATGTGATCAAGCAAATACAGGAGATGGCCCGATGCTTCAAGCTTCTGCTCATCGTCCTCTCCGTAAAGCCTGGGCTTGACCGCCTCCACGTACCAGTCGCAAAACTCGTTCCAGACGAAGCGATAAAGCAGGCGGGTAGCCTCGGCGAACTCATATCTGTCGAGCAGGCGGCCCAGCTCCAGCGCCGCCTGCTGCATCCGGCTGTCGATCCACCGGTCGGCCAGATCGCTCGTGGCCCTCCGGGGCGATGACGCCGCCACGCCCAGCAGCACGAACCGCGCCGCGTTAAACACCTTATTGCAGAAGTTGCGGCTCATTTCGATGCGCTCTTCGGAGAAGCGCACATCCTGGGCGGAGGCCATATTTAGCAGGCCGAAGCGGGTCGGATCGGCTCCGTAAGTATCGATCAGCCCCAGGGGATCGACGCCTGTGCCCAACGATTTGCTCATCCGCCGGCCATCCTTGGCCATGATGGTTGGGTTGATGATGACGTCGCCAAACGGGATATCACCGGCAAATTCAATGCCCATCATGATCATCCTCGATACCCAGAGGAAGATGATATCCCGCGCCGTCACCAGGACGTTGGTGGGATAAAAGGTTTCCAGCCGCTCGGTCGCGTCCGGCCAGCCCAGCGTGGCAAACGGCCACAGCGCCGAGCTAAACCAGGTGTCGAGCACGTCTTCTTCCTGCTTGAGCTGCGAGGAGCCGCACCTGCACATCGGCGGCGGCGTCTCGCGCACGATAATCTCGCCGCATTCATCGCAGTGCCAGACCGGCAGCCGGTGCCCCCACCAGAGCTGCCGCGAGATGCACCAGGGCCGGAGCGACCGCATCCACTCCAGATAAACATCCTTCCAGCGATCCGGCGTGAACTTGATCCGGTCCTGCTCGACGGCGCGGATCGCCGGCGCCGCCAGCTCATACATCCGCATGAACCACTGCAGTGAAATATACGGCTCAATCGGCGTGCCGCAGCGGTAGCAGGCCCCGACGGCGTGCGAGTAGGGTTCTACCTTCTCAACGGCGCCCTCCTGCTCAAGACGGTTCATTACCTGCTCGCGGGCATCGGTCAGCCCGAGGCCGGCGAACTCGCCGCCGATTTCGTTGATGCGGCCGTCAGAGGTAAAAACATTGATCTCTTCGAGGCCGTGTTTCTTGCCAAGCTCAAAGTCGTTAGGGTCATGCGCCGGGGTAACCTTGAGCGCCCCGGTGCCAAAATCCATGTCCACATACTCGTCGGCGATCACGGGAATCTCGCGGCCGGCCAGCGGCAGGACCACCTGCCTGCCGATAAAGCGCCGGTAGCGGTTGTCCGCCGGGTTTACCGCCACGGCAGTGTCGCCCAGCATCGTCTCCGGCCGCGCCGTGGCGATCACCAGATAGTCGTCCTCGCCCTTGATCTTATACCTCAGATAATATAATTTGTCTTCACACTCCTCATGCTCCACCTCCAGATCCGAAAGGGCAGTGTGACAGCGGGTGCACCAGTTGACCATGTACTCGTCGCGGTAGATGAATCCCTTTTCATAAAGAGCTATGAAAACGCGGTAGACAGCACGGACATACTCCTGGTCAAGAGTAAAGCGCTCTCCCTGGTAGTCAAGGGAGCATCCGAGGCGCTTGAGCTGATTGATGATTGTGGACCCGAACTGGCCGCGCCACTCCCATACCCGTTTCTCAAATCGGGCGCGGCCAATCTCCTGCCGCGTCAGTCCCTCGGCGGCCAGCCGCTTCTCCACTTGATTCTGAGTGGCAATGCCGGCGTGGTCGGTGCCGCAGATCCACAGCGCATTTTGCCCCCGCATCCGCGCCAGCCTGACAAGCAGATCCTGTATCGAAGAGTTAAGCGCATGCCCCATGTGGAGCGAGCCCGTGACGTTGGGTGGTGGCAGCGAAACGCTGAAGGATTCCTTTTCTGAGGGAACTTCCGGAGAAAAAAGATCGGCCTCGAGCCAGCGGTCCATCCATTTCGGCTCGATTTCGGCCGGCAAGTAGCGGGTGGTTGTTTTAAGTTGTTCGCGAATCAGCTTGTCCATGCGGGGCGGTCGCGGTGGCCGCCTGCAATTTTATCACAAGCCGCTACAACCGGACATTAAACTATGGATATTGGACGTTGGATATAAAAAACCAAGACCTCGATCTTGCTTTGTCCTATCCATAGTCCTTTATCCAGGATCCGGTTTACGGATAGGTGAATCCGACGCCGCAGCAGGAACCGGCGCTGCCGGTCACGTCGACGGTGAAGCTGCTGACGCTGGCCGAGACATGAAAGTCAAGTGTGAAAAACGCCGAATAGCCGGTGGCAATATCGCCGAGGGAGACGGGCACGGCTGTGGTGAGGCTGGCAACGCCAGCAGGTACGGTGGCCCCGGTGATGGCCACATTCGTGGCGTTGACGCCGCTGTCATAAACGTGAAATTTGACTTGTAGATTATTGTTGGTGTAATCGGTAAATGAAGCCCAGCTGGAGCCGTCGTTAAACAGCCGCAAATCCGGCTTGATAGCGTTCCAGCCATCAGCGGTCATCCAGGGGCGATTGTCGGTGACGCTTTTGGTGTTGATGTACGGGGTGTCGCCGATGCCATCGTGGTCGCTATCGGATCCGGCATAATCGCTCCAGTAGTTGCCGCCGTTTGGAGAGGCCAGATTAAATGAATTGGTCGCGCCGGACCGATCGTCTGCCTGAGTTTCGTTGCCGGTAAAGTCATTGCTGAATACGGTATTTCCAGAACTGCCGTAAGCGAGAACCAGGCCCTCTGCATTGCTCGAAATTGTGTTACAGGTAATTGTATCGCCGTCCGAGTCATCAATTAAAATGCCAACGCTATTGCCGGTAAGAGTGTCCCTTTTCAGGATGTTGTTATTACCACCCGTCACCTGTATGCCGTAATCGAAGCCGGTAACGGTCAGGTTTTCCACCACGACATTGGAATCGTTGAAGACAAGGCCGCCTTCCATGCCCGGTCCCGAAAGCGTGTGGCCTGCCCCATCCAGGATGATGCCGGTATCGACGATGCCAATGGTGCCGTTGATATCCTGATTTAATGTGCAGGTTTTGGTGGAGTTATCCCAGGCTCCGATCGAGGTGCAGTCGCCGCCGGTGCTGCTGTTCCTGATAGTGAAGGTTCCCGATGCCGCGGAAGCCATCACCGCGAAAACAGCCAGACAGACAAACGTCATTAAAGCAATGCCGGCCCCCGCCCCCACAATCATCCTGTTAAGCCC
>JACWAM010000094.1 GCA_014874265.1 Thermoleophilia bacterium
ACGGCCAAACCGGCCACTATGTGATTAAATTAGGTTGCCTTGCGTCGCTCCGCTCCGAGGGTGGCCGAATTGAGCGGATTGGGTGGCCGAAATGGCCGGAATGCGCACATGATCTGCCGGGTAACTGTATTTGCCGGACCGCAGCCGGTTGATACTGGCAGACATAGTCAGTCAGCCAGCGAGCGTGATTGGCCCTGCCGGCTCCCTTCCTACCAAGAATTATGATGATTATCAATCCGGTGCGTCAGATCTCCCGATTTGCGAATGATGAAAACAGTCCCGGTTGAGTCGTCGGCTTGTATATCAACCTCAAATCCGTCGACGCTACCGCTCACTACTTTGACTTTCGGGCTCAGGCGGGGGTCTTCTATTTTCAGCGCGGCGGCTGTGCCGGCGTAAGTATCGTGAGTGCGGAAAAATGATTCTTCATCGGCCGCCGCTGTCTCGAGCTGTGTCTGGGCAGCCAGCTGGGCTGCAAGGTCCTGAGCCGAGACGGTAACGGCCCCGGTCCGGCCTGTCTGAATCTGAGATTGTCTGCCTGGCCCGGAACCGCAGGCGCTTAACGAGGCCGCCAGTGCGGCGGCGCCAACAATCAGCATCAGTTTTCCAAGTCCGTTCATTTTTTTCCAATTCAATATCCGGCGGCGGATCCGGCATTTAAGCGAGGCCGGGTCCCGGCGAATCCGGTGTTCCGGAAAAGTTGGAGGCTGTCGAGGCCCGGCGAATCCGTTAATCGTTTTTCTGTAAAAATACTACTTTTACATAAAAAAAATACAACCAAAGTTTGATTAAAAATCAGGAAGAAGATGATAAATTTGTTGCCGAGGTGGTCAAGATCGAGACAAAGGAGGTTATTCTTAAGCGGCGTCTTCGCGCCAACTAAAAAGAAATAATCTGGACTATTGCTGGGCTCAGGCTGGGAAATGCCGGCAGCGGCTGCAAGGGTATTTGTACCTTGCCCCTGGATGTTGCGTGCGCGTGGAGAAAGTGAGGAGCGATGTTGAGGCGGATGTCCGGAATAAAGAAACGGGCCTTGTCAAGGGGAAATGAGAGTTTGGAAGTTCGTATGCCAAACTTGTTGGGGGAGAGCTGCAAAAAGTTTAAAGATTTCATCTTCGCGGAAGCAAAAGCTTGCGATGGGGTCGAAGACGCTGAGGCCAATCCGATAACAGCTCGAGGAGTCGATGCGCCGCCGGAGCGCGGTATCAGCCGCTCCCGGACCTGCGGCGTTTCTTGTGATAATAGAACCGGGGGCGAGAGCGAAAGCAGGGGCGGTGAGATCGCAGACGATGAGCTAGAGCCGGCAGAGCTCGAGAGTGAAGCCGAAATTGGGCATGACTTGCATGACTTAATTGAATTTGGAGCGACCCGGTCGCGTTTTTCTGGTGAAGACAATGAAATTGACGGATGGGAGGGAGACCCCGGCAGGTTAATTCGCCAGGGAGTAAGCGGCAGAGTTATTGCCTGCAGGAAAACGCGGTCCCGTGAAAAACTGCATTTTGCCGCGAACAAGCGGCGATATTGGATCTCGTGGAACTCCAAGTCGCACGGTCGTGTGTTCCCTGGCCATTGGGCATCAGGAACCTCCACGTCACACATTCCCGTGCTCCGAGGACGCCAGAGAGCAAGCCGGCGTTTGGCGCGCCGGGGTGCGACGGTTGGCTCGACGGTGCTGACCCAGCGGTCATTTCCATCAAAACTAAGGCTAAAGTTTATCCTTATTGTTTCCGGATTGATTTTCTGGGCGAGCTGGCAATTTCCAGCAACGTCAAAGGCGGAAACACACGATCCGTGGCTGGTGCAAGAAACAGCTCTTTCGACCGATGCCGGCGACCAGGTATCGCCTTCTTTCGATGGCGATAATGTTGTCTATCTTGATCGGGGAACGCCGGGGTCAGAGAGCTTGATGAGAAATAATTTTGGCAGCAATATCGCTGAGCAGCTGTTCACGAGCGAAGGGTTCTGGGCCAACCCGGCCGCAGCAGACGGCGGCGTGGCCTGGCAGACTTCGGCGGGAGACGGCTGCCTGCGGCCAGCTGGCGGAGGAGCTGATCGTTGCATTTCGGCGCCTGAGTCGTCCTCATTGGCGCTATCGGGCAACAAGGCAGTCATCAGTGATAGCGGCAGCACCATCCGGCTGCTGGATTTTGACACCATGCGCAGCCGCATGCTTGACAGCTATGATATGCAGAACATGCGTTATGATCCCGATATCGAAAAAAATACAGTTGTCTGGGTAAAAGAACGCGGTTATGCCGGAAAGTATTATGAACCGCTGATCACAGCTTATGACCTGGCTACCGGCACCAGCACCTACCTGACAAAAACCGGGGGCGGCGAGGCGCCGAACGGAGGATCACGCTACTTGCGCAGAAATCCGTCAATTAGCAACGGAAGGGTAGTATATCAACAAAAAACAAACGAGCCTGGAGAAAAATGGCATATCTTTCTGGCGGACCCCAATACATTCGGAGATGTAGCCGTACAGGAATCAGGAGACCAGATCAACCCTTCTCTTAGCGGTAATTTGGTCGTGTATCAGGACAACCGCGGGGGATATTTCGATGCAGATGGCACATGGGTTGATGACTGGAACATCTATCTCAAGGACTTGTCCACAGGTGTTGAGCAGCCCATTTGCGTGGCGGCAGGAGATCAGATCAACCCTGTCATCAAAGGCAACAAGATCGTCTGGCAGGACAATCGCAATGGTGGCTGGGACATTTATGGTGCCGAGCTCAGCGCGCCTCCCGCTCAACCCGAGTTGTCGCTGTCGATGGATTCGGTTCGCTGGGACAGCCTGCAAGAATATGCGTCGCGCCAACTTACGGTTGTTTACGGTCTCGTCAACGAAGGAGCCGGTCCGGCCGAAGATGTGTCACTGGCAAATATCTCGGCCAGTCCCGGCGATGTAGACTGGTTAAGCAACACGCCGGAAACTATTGCGACGATGATGCCGGGCGCTTTTAAGGAGGTGGCGATGCGTTACTACGTACCCGAGGGGATCTCCTGGTTCCGGACTACTTTGCAGGCCCGATGCAAAGATGATGCCGGCACCGACTTGTGGTTCCCGGCACGAGAGCCTAACCAATAACAATACAGCAGAGTTGGGACTTGACCATTGGGCTTCTGGGTAAACCAGCTGAAAAACGTTCTTTGCCAAATCCAGATGACCCGCTGTTGTAACCTTCATCCTGGGCTTCTTCCTTCTCGAGTGTACTGGTGGAAAACAGTCTGGCTTAAGATGCCGTTTTCGCAGGGGGAGGAGCCCATTCCATTAGTTTACGCAGAATTGTCATCCTAAACGCACCGAGGAATCTGCTTTAAAGCAGATTCCTCGGTCGCTCTGTTCCCTCGGGATGACAATGTCCGGGCGCTTCCTGAGCAAGTTATAAGATCATTAACCTTTATCTTGTTTAACCGAATTTCAATTCAAATATCCAATATCCAATATCTGGTTTTATAGCCGTTTTGCTTACCTTGAAACGAATTGCCTGCCGGGACAGGCTCTTTGGCGGATTTAGCCGGCACCGGAGTCAAACCTGCCCCAACTCCCTTGTCTGATTCTGATATTCTTCCTTCGTGGGGTAAACCGGATTCAATTTGATTGCCAGGGGTATAATTGATATCAATTGCTGCCGCTTAAAGACAACATTCCCACGGCGCGTTTCCCCATTGTCACGGTACTGCTAATCGCAGCCAACGCCGTTGTATTTATGTGCGAGCTCAGCCTGGGCTCGCATCAGCAGAATATTTTTTTCATGCAGTACGGCATGACACCCTTTGAGATTACGCATGGGGTTTCGCTCATCAGCCGTGGCTTCCCCGTGTTTTTGACCATCTTCACCTCCATGTTCGTTCATGGGGGCTGGCTGCACATTGGCGGCAACATGCTGTTTTTGTGGATCTTCGGCAACAACGTCGAGGATTCCATGGGCCGGGGACGGTTTTTGGTCTTTTATCTGATTTGCGGGCTGGCGGCCAGCGCCGCCCAGATTGCCGTGATACCAGATTCGACCATTCCAAACATCGGCGCCAGCGGCGCCATCGCTGGCGTCCTTGGAGCCTACCTGCTCCTGTTTCCCCGAGCCAAAGTTTTAACTCTTATCTTTTTAGGAATCTTTTTCACTTTCATTGAATTGCCGGCTGTAATCGTCCTGGTGTTCTGGATCGTGCTCCAACTTATCTCGGGGGCATTTGGTTACGGAGGGATAAATGCCGGAGGGGTGGCTTATTTCGCTCATATCGGAGGGTTTGCGGTGGGACTTCTGACCATCAAATTGTTTACAATAGGAAGGGAGTGCGTTAGCGAGAAGCAGCGGTACTGCCGCGCTCCTCGCGCGTCCGATGAGCCGGGATAAAAATCCCGTCATTTTCAGGGATTTTTCCTTACCCGGAACAGCCGCGGCAATCACGGCATTACTTGCGGGTGTTTTTCGTCAGTGATATAATTTCACTAAACTGCGAGGTTTCTTTCGGAGTGGGTTTTGTACCCACTTTTTATTTGTCAGGGGCGTGGTTTTTTGCCGGTATAGCGCCCAAGCGCCGCCCGGCGCCTGCGAAGGAATTTGTATTTGCGGTGAGCATGGCGTCAATAATTGCTGATGTTGAGCGGACTCTGGCGGAGAATTTGCCTGAGGTGGAAATTGTTGACGTTGAAGTCGGTGGTAGCGGGGGCAACCGCGGCAATCGGATCCTGCGGGTGTTCATCGACCATCCGGACGGAGTAAGCCATTCTCTTTGCACTCGCGTGACTGGCCTGCTGGCCGGGTATCTGCGGGATTACAGGGTAGAGGTTTCCTCTCCGGGGCTGGAAAGACGGCTGCGCAAGTCAGAGCACTTTCAGGCGGCGGCTGGAAAAAAGATCAATGTAAGAACATTTGGCCCGGTGCAAGGACAACGGAACTTCACCGGTTTTTTAGTTTCATCAGACGACCAGTTCCTGAAAATGAGTCTCGACGGAAGCGGACATGAGGTTTTAATACCGCTTTCGGAGATATCGCGGGCGCGCACGGTTTTTGAGTTTGACAAACAGGTGCCGCGTAGCAGCAGGAAGGGGAAAAAGAAAGGCCGTTGATCACAATTTGTGGCAGGCTGGGAGATAAAGGAGTCCAAAGTGAGCAAGGAAATCGTTGAGGCCCTCAGGGCCATGGAAGAAGAGAAAGGGATTAGCTTCACGGTGCTGCTGGCCGCTCTGGAGGATGCTCTTCTTTCTGCTTACAAGAAGACTCCGGGCGCCGCTGAGCACGCCAAGGTCGAGATTGATCCCGGAGACGGCGAGATAAAAATTTTCGAGCTGATCTTGCCGGAGCGGCCGGCGGCGGCCGCTCCCGGCGAGGAAGCAGAAGAGTCTGAAGCAGAAGAGGAAGAGGAAGAAGAATTCGATCTCTCGATGTACGACGAGAGCGAGATTGAGAAAGTACCGGTGGAAACGCCGGAGGACTTCGGCCGCATTGCCGCGCAAACTGCCAAGCAGGTCATCTTTCAAAGGATTCGCGAGGCCGAGCGCGATATGATGTACGATGAATACGCCGGCCGCATCGGTGAGATCGTCACCGGCATCGTGCAGCAAAGCGACCAGCGCTACACTCTGGTAGATCTGGGCAAGGTGGAGGCTCTTCTGCCCGAGAGCGAACAAGTTGATCACGAGCGTTACGACCACGGTTCGCGCATAAAGGCCGTGATCGTCGATGTGCGGGAGCATAGCAAGGGACCGCAGGTGATCGTGTCGCGCCGCAGTGAGGAGCTCATCCGCAAGCTGTTTGAGCTGGAAGTGCCCGAGGTCGCCGACGGCCTGGTCATCATCAGAAATATTGCCCGGGAACCTGGTTACCGCTCCAAGGTCGCCGTCGAATCGCGCGAAGAGGGCATCGATCCGGTGGGAGCATGCGTCGGGCCGCGAGGCTCACGGGTGCGGATGGTTGTCAGCGAGCTGCGGGGCGAGAAGATCGATATCATTCCCTACAACGATGAGCCCGCCCGTTTTGTTGCCAAGGCTCTCAGCCCGGCGATGGTGCGCGAGGTTCTCGTTGACGATGAGGAAAAATCTGCCACGGTTGTGGTTCCGGATGACCAGTTGTCACTGGCAATTGGCAAGGAAGGGCAAAATGCCCGCCTGGCCAACAAGCTTACCGGATGGCGGATTGACATCAAGAGCGAAAGCCAGATGTCAGAGGAGGAATCGGCAATGGCCTTTTCCGACGAGGAGGCCGAGGAGCTGGCCGGCCGCTGCTGCGCTCTGACCAAGGGAGGCAAGCGCTGCCCGAATGCAGCGCTTGCCGGCAGCCGCTATTGCGGCATTCCTGCACACCAGAAGCTTGCCGAGGAAGCGGCGGCGCTGGATGCGGAAGATGCCGCGGGAGTAGCCGGCGAGACGGCCCCGGATGAGGAGCCGGATGCTGCGGCGGATACCGCCGCGGAAGGGGAAGGAGAGGTGCCCGCTGACGGCCAGGAGGATGATGGTCAGGAGGTCGCTGCCGGAGCAAATGCGCCGGCCGGCAAGACCGGCCCGGGCGAGACGCCGACGACCGAGCCTGGATCCTGAAATTGGCTGCAGGCCGCGGCCATGTGCCGCTGCGTACCTGTGCCGGTTGCGGCGGAAAATTTGCCAAAGCGTCGCTGGTCAGGTTTACTATGATTGAAGAGGTTGCCGGCCGTATTGTCGGAATAGCCCCTGGCTCGGGGGGCAAGGATCGGAGCGCCGGCAGGGGCGCCTACATTTGCCCCAATCCGGTTTGCTTTGGTAAAGCAATGAAGAAAAACGCGCTGACCCGCCGGCTCCGGGCGGCGGCTATTTCTCCCAGGCTCAAGCAAGATTTCGAGCATTTTTTGAGGATGCAGAACAATCATGACAAAAAAAAGAGTTTATGAGATAGCGAAAGAATCTGGCCTTGCCACCGCCGAGGTGGTCGAGAGGCTAAAACGCGCCGGGATGAGCGTGAGCGGCAATTTCGCCAGCGTCGATGAGGCCGCCGCCCGTAAAGCGCTGGACGGCTCCGCTGCTCCAGCGCCTAAGGCAAAGGCGTCGCCCAGGCCAGCCGGCGGCAAGGAACCGGCCGCGGGCCCCAAGAAAGCGGCGGAAAGCCGTCCGGCCTTGCCGGATGCAGCTGCTAAAAAGCAAGCCAGGGCCCGTGACGGTGCAAAAGCAGGCGCCGGCGTCCCCCGGCCGAAACAGCCGGATGCAAACACGGCAGCTGCGGCAAAGGCGGATCCGCCGGCCGCCGCCAGAACCGGGTCTCCGCGTGGCAATGGCGCCCCCCAGCCGAAACAGGCAGGCGTCTCCAACCCGCCCAAGAAACTGCGCAAGGCGCCTGTGCCCGCGGCTGTCCAGGGCAAGCGCCGCCGCGTCATCATCGATCCCAGCGCCGCCAAGCGTCGGAGCTTTGTGCCCTCCGGCCGGCATCAGCGTGTCCGCCACAAAGGCGGCCGCAAGGAGGCCACCGCTGTTGTCGAACGTCCGGTGGAAGCGCCGGCGCCAGCTGATCACGGCGAGGCTGTCAAAGTCAATTCCGGCGTTACGGTAAAAGAGCTCGCGTCACTTCTCGGGTCTTCAACCGCCGATGTCATGAAGCGGCTGATGAGCTACGGCGAGATGGCGACTATAACTCAATCGCTCAGCGACGAGGCCGTGACCACCCTTGCCGATGACATCGGACGCAAGGTGGAAATAGTCCACGCCGCCGACGAGGAAGTGCAGGCCGAGGTCGTTGATAATCCGGAAGATCTTGTTCCGCGCGCCCCGGTAGTAACCATTATGGGTCACGTTGACCACGGCAAGACCTCGCTGCTTGACGCCATCCGTGAGACCGAGGTGACCGCTACCGAAGTGGGCGGGATCACGCAGCACATCGGCGCCTACCAGGTTGAGCACGGCGGCAAGAAGATTACCTTCCTTGATACTCCCGGTCATGAGGCATTTACGGCAATGCGAGCCCGCGGCGCCAAAGTGACTGACGTGGCCGTGCTGGTGGTGGCTGCCGATGACGGCGTCATGCCGCAGACGGTTGAGGCGATTGACCACTCCAAGGCGGCCGGCGTCCCGGTGGTGGTGGCCGTCAACAAGATCGACAAGCCGGAAGCAAACCCCGACAGGGTCCGGCAGGAGCTCTCCGAGCAAGGACTGATCCCGGAAGACTGGGGCGGCGATACCATCTTCGCCGATGTGAGCGCCAAGCAGCACATCGGCCTCGACAGCCTGATGGAAATGATCCTGCTGGTATCCGAGGTGCAGGAGCTGAAAGCAAACCCAAGCACGCGCGCCAGCGGCGTGGTGATTGAATCAAAGCTTGATCCCGGCCGCGGCGTCGTTGCCACCGTGCTGATCAACCGGGGCACGCTCCATGTAGGCGACGCCATCGTGGCCGGGCAGGCATCGGGCAAGGTGAAGGCGATGAATGACTTCAAGGGCAGGCCGCTCAAGGAAGCTGGGCCTTCGGTGCCGGTGGAGATTCTCGGTTTTGACTCCATTCCCCAGGCGGGGGAATATACCCGCGTCGTCGAGGACGAGCGGCGCGCCCGTATTATGGCCAGCCAGCGCTCGGACCGGCTTAAGGCAGAGATGCTGGCCAAGCGGCGCGCGTTTACTCTCGATGATGTTTTTGCCAAGATAAAACAGGGTGAGGTCAAGGATCTAAACTTGATCGTCAAGGCGGACGTGGCCGGATCGGTTGAGGCGCTGGAAGAGGCGCTCAGGCAGATCAAGCATGAAGAGGTCAAAGTTAACATCATCCACAGCGGCGTTGGCGCCATCAATGAATCCGATGTCATGCTGGCGGCTGCTTCTCAGGCGATTGTGATCGGCTTTAATGTCCGTCCCAATGCGGCTGCCAAGACAGTAGCCGACATTGAGAGGGTTGACGTGCGTACCTATGGCGTCATTTACAAGGTGACCGAGGACGTCAAAGCCGCCTTGATCGGCATGCTGGAGCCGACTTACGTGGAGGAGGAGCTGGGCGAGGCGGAGGTGCGTCAGACGTTTAAGGCTTCCCGGCTGGGCACGATCGCCGGTTGCTATGTCACCCGGGGGAAAGTAACGCGCAACGCGCAGGTGCGCGTGGTGCGTGAGGGCACGATTGTCTGGGAAGGCAAGCTGGCCTCCCTGAAACGGTTTAAAGAAGACACTCGTGAAGTCGAGGAGGGCTACGAATGCGGCGTCCTCCTGGAAGACTTTAACGATATCAAGGAAGGCGACGTCCTTGAGTTCTACCAGACGAAAGAAGTTAAACCGGGCTGATGGCTATGTCGGGATTCTGGCGGCTAACATCCACTTTCCGGGAAACGGTTCTCTCAAGGACAAGCGCCAGTATCTCCGCAGCTTAAGGGCGATTCTCAACCGCCGGCTCGGGGCTTCTGTCGCCGAGGTCGGCTACCATGATCTCTGGCAGCGTTCCCGCTTGATCGTCTCCATCAGTTCCATGTCATACCCCGAGACAGACCGCGTGCTTGACCGGGCTGCCCGCATCATCGAAGGCCGCGATCTTCAGCTTTCGGCCGTGTTTCGCGAGATCATCAAAGTGGACGGCGAGCCTTCTTCCGCCGGCGTGGAGAGCCACTGGTTGGAAGGAAGCATGGATGAAAACGTTTAAGCATTTAAGTTAAACGTTATCGGAAGAGGTTTGTATGGCTGGTCAGCGAATGAGACGCGTGAATGAAGCGATCCGCGAAGTCTTAAGTGAGGCGATTGCCGAGGGACTGAAAGATCCCCGCATCGGTTTTGTCACCGTAACCTCCGTGGAGACAACCGCCGATTTGAGGCAGGCTCGCGTTTTTGTCAGCGTCCTGGGCGGGGACAAGGAAAAACAGGATACGCTGGCCGGTCTGGCGCGATCCCGCGGCTACCTGCAGTCTCTCATCGGGAGGCAGCTGTCGCTAAAAAGGACGCCTCAGTTGACTTTTGTCAGGGATGAAAGCATTGATTACGGGTTCCACATTGAAAAACTTCTCAAGGATATCGAGCAAAAATAACCAGGGCGGCCCCGCCCACTTGCGGCCGGCTGCCGTGGGCGCAATTCTGGTTGATAAAAAATCAGGAATGACGTCCCATGACATAGTGGCGGCTGTTCGCCGGATGACCGGCATCCGCCGGGTTGGCCACGCCGGTACGCTTGATCCTTTTGCTACCGGATTGGTGGTGTTGCTGATCGGCAGGGCCACCCGTTTTTTTGATCTGCTCGCTCCCCTGGTCAAGCAATATCTGGTAACCGTTCAGTTTGGAGCCAGATCCAACACCGGCGATATTGACGGGGTTATCGAACCGGTGCCTGGCCGGGTTTCCGCGGCTGACATGGCCGCGGCGCTGCCATCCTTCCGCGGACGGATCACCCAGCGGGTGTCCGCCTACTCGGCTGTGAAGCAGGGCGGCGAGCGGCTCTACAAAAAGGCTCGCCGCGGCGAAGTGGTAACGCTGCCCGAGAGGCTGGTCGAGGTGCACCGCCTAGAGGCTGTCGCATTTGACGAGGACAGCCAGCGGGCTCAGCTTCGGGTAGTTTGCTCCAAGGGGACGTATATCCGGTCGCTGGCTGAGGATATCGGAGCGGCGCTGGGGACCGCAGCTTACGCCGCCGCTCTCAGGCGCGAGGCTGTGGGAAATTTCCAGGTTTCCCGCGCGGTTACGGTTGACCGGCTCCAGGAAATGCGGCCGGAAGCGGTCTTCTCCGGGGCCAACCCGTCTTTTCTTTCCTGTGCGAGTGCGCTATATTTCCTTCCCGTGAGAGAACTAAATACCGAAGAAGCCACGGCCGTGACCAACGGGCGATTCATAGACGGAAGCGAAGGTGGGCCGGTGGTGCTCACCAGCGCCGGCGAGCCGGTGGCCGTCTACCGGCCCGCGGCTGCCGCCGGGCAGATGCGGCCGCTGGTGGTGCTGGCGTGAGGGTCTACCGGAAGCTTGAAGAAGTCCCGCCCGGCAAGCGCGTCGTGGCGATCGGCACTTTTGACGGCGTGCATGTAGGGCATCAGCGTATCATCGGCGACGCGGTCAAAGCGGCGCGGGGCCGGGGCGCCCGCAGCATGGTAATCACATTTCAGCCCCATCCGCTCTGCGTGATCGCCCCGTCCAAGTGCCCCCCGATTCTGACACCGCTTAACGTCAAGACCGATCTGATCGGACGTTTGGGCGCCGACGAGCTGCTCATTATCCCGTTTACCAGGGAGTTTTCCCGCCTACCCGCGGAAGAGTTTTGTGATCTGCTTTTCTCCTCCAGCCTGGGCGCGGAGCACGTGATCGTCGGCCGCAATTTCCGTTTTGGCTACAAAGGCGGCGGCGATACGGATTTTCTCCGGCAATACGGCAAAAAAAACGGGGTGAAAGTCACGGCCGAGCCGCTGGTGACGGCTGGAGGCGACACCATTTCCTCGACACGCATCCGTAACCTGTTGATTGACGGTTCCCTGGTGGAAGTGAGGAAGATTCTCAGCCGGCCGCCTTCGACGCACGGCAAGGTCATCCATGGAGACAAGCGCGGCCGCACCCTGGGAGTTCGCACCGCCAACATCGAAGCGCTGGTTGATTGCATCTTCCCCGGCCGCGGCGTGTACCTGGCCGATCTCTACATTGGCGCCGATCCGTATGCCTGCCTCGTCAATATAGGTCACAATCCTACTTTTTGCACAAGTGACGAGGATGTGAAGGAAAAGATGCGGATCGAGGCCCATATCCTTGATTTTGACCGCAACCTGTACGGATTCAACGTTCGCATCGATTTCCTCAAGCGATTGCGTGATGAGATGAAGTTTGATAGTCCCGCGGAACTTGTCAAACAGATTAAAAAAGACATCTCCACTGCCCGCCGGTACAGAGGCTTTGCTGTCAAAAAGCAAAAAAGCGAGCCATCAACGGACTATGTGAAATAAACTGAAACCGGAAACTTTGAACTTGAAACTTGTTCTTACGCCACTTCCCGCTCACCCAAAGCGCAGACATTAACCGGCAGCACTACCGTAAAGGTGGAGCCGCAGCCCGGAGTCGACCTGACCTTGATCTCGCCGTCATGCTCCGAGATAATCGTTTGCGAAACCGACAGACCCAGGCCGGTCCCTTCGCCCGCTCGCTTGGTGGTATAGAAGGGATTAAAAATACGGGCCATTTCTTCCTTCTCGATGCCCGGGCCTGTGTCAGAAAACCGGACCGCGATCTGCTTGAGCCCGTCCCGGCTTTTTAACAGCAGCGTGGCAATGTCGAGCTCGCCGCCGCCGGGCATTGCCTGGACGGCATTGTGCATGATATTCATGAACACCTGTTTAATCTGGTTGGCATCAACCATGATGGACGGCAAGCTGTCGTCAAACAGCGTCCTGACGAGGATATCAGACAGGTCCGCCTGATGGCGGACGAGAAACATCGTGTGTTCCACGAGGCTGTTAACGGAGACCGGGCTTGCCTTCATCCCATAGCTTCCCTGGTGAGCGAAATCAAGCAGGTTGCGGACTATGTCTCGGGCGCGGAGAGTCTCGCTTTCGATTACCGCCAGGCGCTTGCCCAGCTTCTCGGCCGTCACCGGTCCGTTTTTCAGCAGGGCGGCGTTTCCCAGGATTCCCGTAAGCGGGTTGTTGATTTCGTGAGCGACGCCTGCGGCCAGCTCGCCGATAGCGGCCAGTTTTGCCGAGCTGAACAGCCGCTGCTGCAGTTCTTCCTGTTCCTGCACCCTTTGCTCCAGCACCACCATCATGTTGTTAAAGGTCTCGCCGAGCATCGTGATCTTGTCGGGGCAGGCAAGCTGGAACACTTCGCAATCCTCGCAGCGGCCGATTCTCTGCGCGGAGACGCCCTGGATTTCACCGCCGCAATGGGTGCCGGCCACCTGCCAGCAGCGCAGATTCTCTGAGCCATATGCCGGACAATGATCGTGCCGGCAATTCTTGTGTTCCCAGCAGCTGATCAGGTTGCGGTTCTGGTATCTGATGCCGAAGCTCCCCTGCGACTCGGCCTGGGCGATCAGGCTGGCGATTTCGGAGGTCGCCTGGGCCAGCTCCAGATTCTGCCTCTCCATTTTCTTGAACAGGCTGGCGTTTTCAATTGCGACCGCCACTTCGCTGCCGATCGCCGTTAGCAGCTGTAGCGCTTGCTGGGAAAATTCTTCCCGGACCACGGCCAGGCAGAGAGCCCCCTCCAGCCTCCCTTCACACTTAAGCGGCACGCAGGCGACCGAATCAAACCCGAAGCTGCGGCCCGGATAATCGAAAACGACAGGTTCCCCGGAGCCGGTAGCCATGCCAGCGGCAAATTCAAACACCTTGGTGTTATTACCGCCGAAATTCTTGCCGGAGGCGCGGCAGATGATCGGGTTCATCGATCCGTCCTCTGCCGCTAAAAGGAGGCAGCCAATCAGCGAGCCGGTGATTCTGACCGCTTTGTCGAGGGCATTATTGAGCAGCTCATTGGGATCGAGCGATTCGGACATCGAGTGAGCAATCTCGTAAAGAGCCTCAAGATCGCGGCTGCGGTTCTTGATCTCCGCCTCGCGCTCCTGAAGTGAGACCGCCATGTTGTTGATCGTCGTGGCCAGCTCTTCCAGCTCGTCCTCCGTATCCGTCGCTACCCGGAAATCCAGGTCGCCCTCTCCGATGCGGCTGGCTCCATCCTGGAGGGTGCGGATGGGCCGGACCACACTGGCGGCAAAAAAGTAGCCGAGCACGAGCGCGATCACGAGCCCGTAACCGGCATAGGCCAGCGATTGCACCTCGGTATCGTGCAGCAGGGCGTCCTTTCGTGCCGGGGAGATGGACCCGCTGTTGACCAGCTTGCCCAGCTCTTCGGAATAAGTATGGTAACCCCGCAGCCCCAGGATGGTGATTGGAACCAGCGCTACGATCACAAAAATGACTGCCGTCTTCCGGAAAATGCTTTTCTTCCGTTTGAACTCATGCCGGTTCATTTCAGCCTCCCAGCGAGAACAATGGCATCGTCACGAACAGGAAAAATCCGGCGGCAATTGCCCAGCCGGCAAAGCCTAGCAGCAGGGGTTTGGAGCCGCTTGACTTGATTGAATCAAAGTCGACGGCAAGCCCGATGCTCGCCAGGGCCAGGGAAAGGGTGATGGTCGCGACCGGCCTTAATACGGGGCCCGCGTTCATAACCGGCTGGACAAACGAGCTTAAAAATGCCATGCACACAAACACCGGTACGAACCAGGCCCTCCTTGTCGCGAGGCGCATAACGCTCATTGAGCGGGCCGACGCCCGCGGCTGCTTCACCTCTGGAACTGCCCCTTTGGCCTTGCCGGAAGCCAGCGAGACGCCCGACGCCAGGATCATCATGATCGGCGCCAGCATGGCGATTCTCACCATCTTGACCGTCACCGCTATCTTGCTCGCCTCTCTCCCGAGGTGCGACGCCGCCAGCTTGACGATGCCGATCTGCTGCAGCGTCGAGCCGCAAAAGAATCCATACGACATCGTGGACATCGAGAGGAAATCGCAGATGAGGGGATAGAGAATGGCGCCGGTCAGGCCGACAGTGGTAATCACGATCACCGCCATTGATGTATCCTTTGAGCGGGCCCCCGCTACTGGAGCAAGCACGGCAATCGCGGAAGCGCCGCAAATCGCAGAGCCGGCCGCGATCAACAAACCGGTGCCGGCATCAACTTTTAGAACCCGCCCTCCCAGGAGTATGACCAGGTAAAAGGTAGCCATACCCAGCAAAATGGCGGCAATGGCGAAACCCGGCAGGCCCGAAAGTCTTTCAAACTGAAGCATGGTTCCGTAGAGGATGATTCCGATCGGGATAAACAGCGATGTCGTGAAGCGGACGCCGGGCTTGATCGCGGCTCCCGGGCCCAGAACGTTGCCGAGGACGATCCCCAGAATCAAAGAGGTCGCCAGCGGATCGAGCGACGAGGTATACCGGGAAATCTCATAAGCCGGCAGGGCAATTGCCGCCGAGAGCAGCAGGCCCGGCCCATCCTTGCCAATGAAATTGCGGAAAGAAAGACGGCTGGGGGCCGTCCCGGCGTTTCCGATTGTGGTGCTGATGGCGCCTCCCTTGATAACATGTTGTGGGTATAAAAATCGGCAATTTTCCTGATTAATAAAGGCAATAATGATGTCTTTCGGGCGGGCCGCCCGTTCGCCATTTACAACTTAAGTATGATAAGCTTTGACGGAAAGTAAGATTCCCCACATCGAGTCGGGTAAAGGAGGTGACGGTTTGACGCTGAGCAAGGAAGACAAGGATCAGGTGATTGGGAAGTTCGCCGGCCATGCGGGAGACACGGGCTCTCCGGAAGTACAGATAGCACTTTTGACAGAGCGCATCAATGGCCTGACCGAACACCTGAAGACTCATAAAAAGGATCATCACTCTCGCAGAGGGTTGTTGAAGATGGTGGGGAAGAGGCGACGGTTGCTCACTTACCTGCAAAACAAGGAAGTGACGCGGTACCGCGCCTTGGTTAAGGAGCTGGGACTGAGGAAGTAAAATGGTGGTCCTGAAGACCGTGGGGGAGGCGGCTGGTGGTTGGCTCCGCGCCGAAAATCGCTATCCAAGCTCACGCGGCCGCTTTGCACCTCTATCTGATCCCGGGATCTGACTCAAACGTTATTTGTGGCGATGTGACGCAGCAGAATATAATTTTGATGCAGATTCAAGTTCTGGTGCTGCCTGAAGTCTTCAACGATCCGCCAATGATTCGCTTTTTCGACTCTGCTTTAGCTTCCGGCAAAAGCTGCTAACCGTGTCCCCAACAAAGCAGCTCTAGGCCTGAGGCTGAGAGTCCTTCCGGACTTTGAGCCTTGAGCCTAGGGCAGGCTACGGGAGCGCGCGTTTGCCCGTGGCCTTTTTTATTGTCCGAAGCGCGACTTGCGCCCGCCAAGAAGGAGGAAGAATATCTTGACCTGTCT
>JACWAM010000095.1 GCA_014874265.1 Thermoleophilia bacterium
GTTCTAAACCGCTGCGCTCGTTTTACAGAGCCGGTTACTTATGCTCAATTAACCGTTCCTGAACGAGTTGTATGATCAGTTAAATATATAAATCTCCTTCGCGCTTCAGCTAAATGTCAGCCTGAATCAGGTGGTCGCCAATTTTTATTCCCGTGTGAAACGAAACAGCATTCGTTAATGCCAGCATCAGCGGTTCAAGATTACTCTTTTAGAGCCCGGGAATAAGGAAGGCAACGCTTAATTACTTACACCTCCGGTTGATTACAGCGGGATCTACATCGGGGACTCGGAACGGGCACCTGATCGCGGTGTCAGGGCCCAGGGGGTCACAAAATGCCTAGAGCAGCCTGGAAAGAAAATATCCTCGGTCGGGGGCGGCGTCGCACTGTTCACCCCTGCCGGCAACCGCCGGCTAGGCTCAGCCCGATATGGCGCCGGCAGGCTCGATGCTTGATTCGGTATCATCGTCATCATAGCTTGCAATAATGGCTTGCCGATTTTTTAAAGCCACGGCGTTTGGTAAAAAACCGCCAGACTTTTTATGGCAGAGCGGCGCTCAGGCGGCCTTCTCTTCTTCAACTCGCTGCGTCAGGGCGTTCCGGTCGACATTGATGGCCGCAAGCATCCGCGGCACCGTTCCCTCACGCGCCCGCAGCAAGGCGAGCAGCAGGTGGACCGGTTCAATGCGCCGCTTCTCTTCCTCGAGGACACTGTTCAGCGCAGCGCGTTTGACCACAAGTGTGGCACTGGACCCCCATTTTGGCTTCCTTCTTTTCTGTTTCGCGCCTGTCAGGGCCAGTTCCGCATAATCACTCATGTCCACCCCGGCCACGCTCAGGCTTTTTTCAAACTCGGCCCTTAGACCGCCGACGATGCCGCTGTGGTCCAGGCCGAACTCCAGCAGGACAGCCCTTTCCGCGCCCGATTGGCTGGAAATCGCCAGGAGGATGTGTTCCGCCTCCACGCTCCGCGAATTCAGATCGCTGGCTTCCCGCACTGCTTGCTTGAGGATTTGCCGCGTTTGCTTTGCAATCCTGGTCATGGTTTCCTCCTTGGCGTGACGCCGGCGGCTGCCAACCGCCCGGCATGTTTCTTGTGAATCGCCTGCCGGGTAACCCCGAGCGCCTCGGCAATGCGGGCCAGGCTCCAGCCTTCCCGGACCGCCTGTTCCACCTGAGAGTTTTCCAGGGAATCGGCCAGGCGTCTGAGCGCCACGACAGAGGCAAGACCCTCGCGGGGGGTCATCGGTGTGAGCAGATCAACTTTCATAATGTCAACTATAGTTGACAGAACGAGGGCTGTCAACTTTTGTTGACGAATAGGCGCGCGTTATTTCGCAGAATGCGGTTCGCTGAGACGGGACCGGAAAAATGATCGAAAGAAGAAAGAATTACTACCGGCGAACAGCTGCCGCCCAGCCCCGGCGGCCGCAATCGGGGCATCTGACATACTCCCTTCCCATCATGTGAGGCGACAGGGCGGCCTGCCAGAACGATAGGCTGAATCTCCTGCCGCAATTGGCGCAATCGTAATCGAAATTCCTGTTTATCCAGCCCATGCACAGCATCGCCAGGGCGATGATAAAAACCGGCACGATAGCGCTCAGACCACCGCTATTAGGTACCAAAGCTGCTTCAACCATTGCAGCCGGCTCCCTTTCTTGAAAAGTACCTGCGGAGAGTTAGCCGGTCCCGGCGGACTTGCGGCAAGGAGCCCAGGTCCCCACGGATCAGGTCAACCAGATGTTTGTGAAGGTCTTTTTTTCCCGCCGCCAGACTGTAATGCATCCAGATGCCCTGCCGCCTGCCGTTTACCAAACCGGCGGTTCGCAAGTAAGCAAGATGGCGAGAAACGGTAGACTGGGGCGTTTTGAGAACTGCGACCAGGTCGCACACGCAAAGCTCGCCCTCGAGAAGGAGGCCTAAAATACGCAGACGGGTCTCATCAGACAGCGCTTTAAAAAGTTGAGGAACATCTTGCACACGAAAACCATATCCGCACCAACGGATGAAAGCAACTGGATTTCGCGGACTCTGAAAATCAGCTGCTCAGCCAATTGACGCCGAAGCCGCCGCCATCAGAAAAAAGCGGCGTTGGTTGCGCCTTGACATTACCGGCGCTATTGATCATCGTGATCGGGTCATCCTGCCAGGCGGGATCGCCGATCGTGCCGGTGTGTCCATCGATGGTCGCCGAGGCTGCCTTGAAATTTAAACTGCCGAAGTCTGTCAGCGGCAATTCTCCCTTGCTGTTTGAGGGCGCTTCCACGATCCATTCTGCCGACGTCCGCCAGGTTTTGGCTTTCAGCACCGTGATGTAGCTCTGCTCCGTGGTCAAGTCATTGATCGTCAAGAGAAACCGGTTTTTGCCGCTATAGCTGACTTCGGCCGAGATGGTGTCGCCGGCGCCCACCTTAATTGTTTTGATCTTGACAGGAAATTTGGGATACATCTCAAACCAGGCATAGTAACTCGGCGCTCCGTTAATCCAGTCCTGTTCGGTGCCGATCTGCTCGACGCTGCCATCCGAGTATCCATCAATGCCAACCCAGGCCGAAGAATAGCTGCTCGAGCTGTTGCCAGTGACAGCCGGCACCACCCAGGTTCCCTTAACATCGCTAACGGAATTCTCTTGCGGCGACGCAAGGCTGGTCAGGGCTGCATAGCCTGACCAGTTGCTGCTGGTGCTGTGGTCAATTTTGATGTTCGGTTTATTAATAATATTTGCCGATGCCCCACCAGCAACCGGCAATAGAAACAGACTGGCAACAAGACCAGCCGCCATCAGAGAAAACTCGTTCCTTTTCAATTAGTCCTCCAAACACCCGTTTTGGAAAAAATCGAAGCCAATATTACTAGATTTATCATTATTTTCAACCGAATGCGATTGCCAAAGCGATTTTCTGCCGTCTCATTTCAAGCTCGAAAGAACAGGGCGGTCATTTGCCGGGAGATGTGAAAGCCCTCACTCAAGAAACAATGGAATTCGGGATTTTAAATGAATGTCGACCTGCAATGGTTTGTCTCGGCGTACACGCTGGTGCTGGAATCGGGCTTTTGCCCGGCGGTCTTCTCGGCGACCGTTTCGGCCGCAAGAAAGTGCTGCCGGCTTCACTGGCCTTGTTCGGGCTCGGCTCTTTGGCCTGCGCTTACTCCCCACCTCCCGGCGCCTTTATCGCCGCCTTCGTAGTGCTGGGCCTTAGCGACGCCTTCGTAGTGCTGCTGTCGCTGCCGGTATTGACCGTTCTTTTTTCCGAGACCGAGCGGCCCCTGGCTGTCGGGGTCTGGGCAGCGGCAAATTTTCTAGCGCTACCAATCGGCCCCATCCTGGGAGGCTGACTGCTCTCCAATTACTGGTGGGGCTGGGTCTTACTGATGAATCTGCCGGTGGTTCTTGTGGGGATGGTCGCCGCCGATAATCCCGGCGCCGACATTCTCGAGATAGCCGATGCCAGCCTGGCGCACCTGGAAGCGGGGCTGCCATTGTAGTTGGTAAGGACTCATTTGCGGGATTCAGTCAACATCAGCTAGCAAAGATTAGCTTGTCAACAACAACTGCCGCTGTCGCTGTCGCAGCCGCAGGAAGGCTCACCGCCACCGATGACGCTGTTGATGATGGCGGTGGCGCAGCCGACTCCGGCGTCCACCGTGATGGCGCCGGCCTCGCAATTGAGAGCGCAGGCGCCGCATTCCATGCAGCGGTCCCGGTCCGTGATCGCTGCGCGTTTGTTCTCTATAACAAATACCCGATGCGGACAGACCTCAACGCAGCGGCGGCAGCCGGTACAGAGTTCGGCCTTGTATTCCAGCGTGACAACATCGGCCAGGTATTTCATACTATCCCCCATCCGGTCAACTTGAACATAATTAGCAGCAGCAAAGAAACAGCGGCGGCAACCGCGTACGCCGGCAAGGTGATCTTCAGTTCTTTCCTGACGCCGGACATGCCCGTGAAGGTCGTTGACCCGGTAAACTGAAGCGCCAGGTAGGAGCTGATCACCGGAAAAAGAAGGTATGCCGCAGACAGCAGCAGCCGGCTGTTCATTGCCTCGGATACGATTGGAATCAGGGATGTCAGAAATACCGCCGCCAGCCCGGCAATCCATCCCTTCACGGCAAAGGAGCGGAAGGGGAGGAAGGGAAGCAGAACCGGCGTCAGGAAAGCCCCAGAGGCCACCGCGGTCAGGCCCAGGATCAGGAACGCCATGCCGCCGCCGTTCCATATATCAGTAAACATGACGCCCTGCCGCTGGAGGCCAAAAAGGAGCAGAGCCATGGTTGCGAACCAGAGAAACTTTTTTAAGGCGGGATTCAGCTCCATCGGCGTCAATACCAGGCGGTCCCTGAGGCCGAAGGAGACAGTGCTCATCGCCGGCGTTTTCCGGTAACCAGCCTTCATGTACGCCGGGATGTCCGCCGCCCGCACCGGTCCGAACGAGACCTTGAATCCTGTTTGCCGGCGAACTTCAGCGGCGTTTACCCCGGGCGCGGCCAGCTGCGGCAGCAGCAGGCGGCGGTGAAAAACAACTTCTCCCAGGCGCGTGGCGCCGATCCTCCGTACCAGCTCGGCGGTGCCAAAAGTGCCCTTTCCGGCGGCGCACCAGACATTAATGCCCCTGGTGTCCAGGACAAGGATCCAGCAATCCAGCTCTTCCAGTTCCTTTCTGAGTGTATCGAAGCTGAGCTTGTAGCTGGCGCTCACGAGAACATCCCCTTGGGGACCGGGGTTGCCAAATGCATACAGCCCAGGGGCTACTGAATACCTGTCCCGGAAGCCGCCGAGGCGGCACCGGAAATGCTCCCATCGCTCCCGGCGGCTGATTTCAAAGTTTACCTGCCCTGCTATCCGCGGCGGCTCACGGCCGGGGCCGGTTTCGGTCAAGGGAAGGGCGCCGTCAACATCGCAGCAAATTTGATTACTATCCTGATTCATGGTATAAAAATGGGTGTTTGCCGGAACGCTGTTTACTTTTGCGACTGCGCTTCCTGGGCCGCCTTCATGGCCGCGAGTATTTTTCGCTTGTTTTCTAGGATCTCCGCTTTTAAGGCGGCCGCATCCTGATTGGCAAGCCTTGCCAGCGGCCTGCCGTTGACAAAATGTTCGCTGACGATTTCGGGAACATCCGACACCTGCACTCCCGAATACCACGTGCCTTCAGGGTACACAACCATATTCGGTCCACGGGTGCACAGCCCCAGCGAGCCGGAGGTAGTCACTTGGACCTCGTCGCCCAGGCCTGCCTTTCCCAACTCTTCCCGCAAAGCGGCGAGAACCTCGTTGCCGCCGTTACTGGAGCAACTGGGCGCGGCCGGGTCCGGCTTTTCCTGGACGCAAACATAGACGTGATAACGGAACGGCTCCATTGTCTCCTCCTTAAATTATTTGACCCGAGGCAGGTCTCCTGACACGCCAACCCGCGCGGGCGAGATTCATGGCCTGAAAAAAACCGGGGACCGCCGATGCATCCCACCGAATACTAAACAATATATCCGGATATACAGATATAATCAAGCATGCGGACAGCCGGCCCGCCTTGAGTTTTCAAAGCCCGGCATAAAAATCCTATCAAGAACAGGCCAGTGCATCAAATTAGAACCATTGACGCAGCCACCACTTCTCAAAGGCGACCTTGCTCCAGTGCCAGGGACGCATGGGCGGGTAGAGGCGGACGGCCGGCTCGGGCTCGGCGTAAAAGTTGCCGGCGGCGAATCCGGCTTCGCCGCCGCCCAGCTCCAGCCAGCAATAACCCTTGCCGTCGAATGAAGCATTTGACGGCTCCCCGTTTATTTCCGCGACGATCTGCTTGGCGGCGACCTTGGCCTCGTAATGGGCAAAAACTCCGGCCATCGGCAGGTTCTTGCCGTTGGCGAGACGGATGTTATTGACGTCGCCTATCGCATAGACACCATCGTACTCGGTTTTCAACGTATGCGAATCAACATGCATCCATCCGGAAGAACCGATGAGGCCGGAGTACCGGATGACTTCCGGAGCCCGGTGGGGGGGTATGGCAAGAAGCAGGTCGACCTTGTGCGGGTCGCCGGTGGAGGGAACGATGGTTTGGTCGCCGGGGCTGATCCATTCGAAAGTAAACAAGGGATGATACTGGATGCCGCGTTTGCCAAGCACGTTTGTTATCGCTTCGCCCATCTTCGGGCCGGCGATTGGCATGGGCTGGTGCTCCGGTGTGAAGATGTGAACCGCCGATCTGTCGCGCACGCCCTTTTTGCGCAGAAATGAATCGACCAGCAACGCCGCTTCATACGGCGCCGCCGGGCATTTGAAGGGCATGTCGGTGACAAGCACCGCCACTTCGCCGCCGGAAAATTCATTTAGGGCGGCGTTGATCTTTGCCGTGCCGTCCAGATCGTAGAGATTGAAGGCCACCTCCTCAAACCCAAGCACTTCTTGCGGCGCCAGCTCGGCGCCGAGGGCGACGATGAGGAAATCATAGTCGAGCTCCCGCGCCGAGGTTCGCACCTGTTTGCGCTGCGGATCTATCTGCACCACGGGCTCGTTAACAAACTCGACTCCCTTGCCGGTCAGGTCGGACAGCGGCCGCTGAATCTGCTCCGGCTGGCGCATCCCTACCGCCCGCCAGAGCAGCGAAGACTGGAACAGGTGGTTGGGCTCGCGGTCGATCATGACGATTCGGTCCCTGCCGGAAAGCTGCTTCCGCAGTTGATACGCGGCCACCAGTCCGCCGGCGCCGCCGCCGAGGATAAGGATATTGGCGCCATATGCCGGCCCTCGCCGCGGCGCCGCCTTGAGCGCCGGTTCCGGCGCCTCTGTTGCGGCCGGTTCTTCGTAGATTTTTTCCACCGCGGCAGAGAAGCCCGACTCCTGGAACTCACTTTCCCACAAAATTACCTTGCCGTCCGGCCCCACCAGAATCGAATAAGGAACCCAGCCGTTGCTAAGCTGCTTGAAAATCGACCCTTCCTTGTCAGGCACTACGTCAAATGGCAACTGGTATTCTTCTTTCCATCGCTGGCAGGCTTCCTCTGTTTCATAAGGACCAATGTAAATGGCGGAGAAGCCTTTGGAAGAGAAGCGCTCATACAGGCGCTTTATGGCGGGAGCCTCCCGCCGGCAGCCCTGTCACTGCCCCTTCCAGAAAACTATCAGCAGCCCCTTGTCGGGAGCGGGTAATCCCAGTTCCTGAAGCGGAATTTCTATCCCTTCCTCTACGCCCTTGTAACTTTCTTCCTCAACCCTCATCTGTCAATTCCTTTCTTCATGTCATCGCTTACGTTTGCGTGGGGTCAAAAAGCCAGGTTCATATCGGCTGACAGCATTACTTCCTTGTAATAGGTGGCGGGGTCGGCCACCGTAACGCCCAGCACAAGGTCGTCCTTGCTCATGCCGAAGACGTTCAGGTTGAGAGGACAGGCCAGCAGCTTTGCTCCCTCATAGTAGAGCGATTCCATCAGCAGGCTGATCTCCGGCAGATCCATCTCTTCCATCTTTTTCACTACCGCGTCCTGCACTTCCTGGGGCTGGTCTGGCAGGCACGCCAGTTTGTCGATCTTGTCCCTGTGAACGGCGTTGATCCCCCGCGAGCCAAAAAAGATGGCCACCTTTGAGCCGGACCGGAGCAGGCTTTGTGCCGTCATCAAGGCGTTGAATACCTGGCACATTTCATCGTGGAAACACATGATGGACACGTATTTGCCGGTTTTTTCCGCTGCGCTCATCTTATTCCTCCCCAGTTACGAAATTGATTATTTTCAAATGATCCTGAAGCCAAAAGCGTTCTGGATCGCTTGGCCGAAGACATATCCCACGCCAATGTACGTGAGCACCACCGCCAGAAAAGCTTTGAGATAAACCCCTTTGATGTGCTTGGACAGGACCGGTCCCAAGTAGGAACCAATTAGGATCCCCACCAGTTCAAAGGACAGCAGGGCATAATCAAGTTGGCTTCCCATGCGAATATAATTGCCGATGCTCGTTAGCGAGGAAACAAGAACCGACAGCGAAGCGGTACCGGCAACGATAAACATGGGAAACCCGAGGATGCTTGTCAGATACGGAACCAGCAGGAAGCCGCCGCCAACGCCGAGGGCGGCGGAGATTATCGCCACGAAGAAACCCGCCAGAAAAGGCGAAACCGCATTGAAGGCAAAGCTCTGGCCGGCAAATGAAAAGGTATTTTTAACACCGAGCTGGCTGAAATTGACGCCGATCTCTTTTAGTTCTCCCAGCCGGCCCTCCCGCTTCAGATCGATCACCTTTTCCTCGAACGCGCGAGTGGCGTCTTTGACAGCCTTCTGACGGTTGCGAAACCTGGGGGTCAGTTCATACCACATCCGGGCAGCTATGACAAAGGTTATCACGCCAAAAAATGGTTTATAGGTCTTAAGGTCCGGCAGATAAGAGTGCGACAGCCACGAACCGATTAGCGCCCCGGCAATGCCGCCGAGGCCGAGGGCAATCGCAGCCGGCACCACCAGCCGCCGCTCGCGCAGGTAAAGCGGCGTGGAGATCACGGGACTCACCAAGGTGACGACCTGATTCATCGGCTTGATCGTGTTTGCCCGCTTGATGCCGAAGATGCTGATATGCCCGACTCCCGCCAAAATGCCGCCGGCGGCGCCGATCGTGGAAAACACAAAGCCCACGAACAGCATCCATAAAATAACGATAAGAGGATTTACGGTGACGCCGGCGACCCCGAAAGTCATCTCCCAAACCTCCGGCGAATATTTTGCGCGATCAGGCGGAAATTGACACCATCCGCGGCTTCCCGCGGACAGGCGCAGAACCGCCGGCCGCCAATCGTTACCGTCACAGCGGCTGCCGCATACCAGATCAGCACCGATATCGAGCCACCCGGCCACGGCAGCAGCTGGTGGGGCAGCAGCACGCCGATAATCCAGACAGCCAGCACATGCGGGATTAAAAAGCCGACGCCGTCGAGAAAAGACCAGCTTAAATACCTAAGGTACATATCATTCAGCTCTCGCTGAAGCAGTAGATACATCTGCCCATTGCCGCTCTCGATAGCGGCGGCGGCAAGCTCTTTTCGCCCGTTCATCTCGCCTGACAGACGCTCCATGCTGGAACGATGCCGGTGCAGCAAGCCGCCTGCCCTGGATTTCCAGGCGCAAAGGGCTCCAATCGCACCTCCGCATGGGAATGGTTTAGTGCTGCCGGTCACCAGGATACTTTCCTGTCTTGGTAACCGGACAGCAGGCAGGCGGCTCCAGGACCGCTTCATATTCCTTCCTGAGCAGCTTCAGCAGATCCGGGACGACCGGATCGACTAGGTAGTAGCACCTGAGCCGCCCATCCATGTAATAGTCAATCAGGCGGGCCCGCCGGAGCAGCCCTAGGTGCTGGGATATGTTCGGCTGGCTCGTGTCAAAAAACTCCTCAAAGTCGCTGACGCAGTTGACGCCCTTCGTCAGCTTCTCCAGAATCTGGATCCTCAAAGGATGGCCCATTAACTTAAGAAGCTCTATCCTGTCATGCTTGATGTTATTTTTCGTCAATGCCGCCATGCCAAATCATCAGGTTCTCGAAATTATATAAACTCATAATTATTTATTTATATATAATTGTCAAGAAATGCAAGTTTGGAGATACCGGAGATCAGAGAGTTATTTGGATTTTAACGGCCGGGGCGGCTTAACTTGGCTCAGCCTTTGCGTCTCCCGGTACAACACTTCCCCGGCGCGTTCGAGGTAACCGTGGATCAGATCCAGCTCCGCCGGCGAGTAACTTGACTCCAGCTTCGCCATCGCCCGGCCCAGGGGCCGGAACAGGTCCACAATTCTGGCTGCGTTTTCAGGGATTATCTCCACGTAGATGCGGCGCCGGTCTTCCATGTCGTGAACCCGGCGGACATAGCCTGTTTTTTCCAGCCGGTCAATAACCGCTGTCATTGCGCCCGTGGTAAGACCGGTAAGATGGGCCAGCTCGCCCGCGGTCCGGGGGCGGTCGAACAGAAAAAGCAGGATTTTGTGGTCGGTTGGATTAAGGCCGAGTTTATCCGCGACAGCCTGATGGAACAGGATCGATCGCGTGCTGGCCGCCGGTCCGATGCGCAAATTTTGAAATGGTTTATCCCAGCTTGACACTAATTAAAAATTTAATTATTTTAATAATCGAAATATTAAAATTTTGTGATTCTTAATTTATGTTAATTATTTTAAAGCAATGAACACAAATGGACAACCGGTGTTGGAGGCTCATGACCTCACCAAGACTTTTCACACCCGCAAGGAAAAGATCGAGGCGGTGCGTGGAATCGACATGGAGATCTGGCCGGGTGAGATCTTCGGCTTCCTGGGTCCCAACGGTGCCGGCAAGACAACCACGCTCCGCATGCTCTCGACGCTGCTGCCGATTGAGAGCGGCCGGGCGATGGTCTCGGGATTTGACGTTTACAAGAGCCCGCACCAAGTGCGCCAGCGCATCGGTTATGTCAGCCAGCTCGGCGGCAGCGACCGGCTCGCCACCGGCCGGGAAGACCTGCTCCTGCAGGGGGAGCTTTACGGCATGGGCCGGCGGGAGGCGGAGCAGCGGGCCGACGAATTGATTGAAGTGCTCGACCTGGCGGAGTTTGCCTCAAGAAGGGTTCAATCATATTCCGGCGGGCAGCGGCGGCGCCTGGATATCGCCCTGGGCATCATGCACCGGCCGGACGTGCTCTTCCTTGACGAGCCCACTACCGGCCTCGATCCGCAGAACCGGGCCAATCTGTGGGTGCAGATCAGCAAGTTGCGCGAGGCCGGCACGACAATTTTTCTGACCACACACTACCTCGAAGAAGCGGACGCCCTCTCCAACCGCCTGGCGATCATGGACCACGGCCAGCTGGTGGCCGAGGGCACTTCCCGGCAGCTGAAACAGCAAATTGCCGCCGACAGCGTTGTCGTCAGCCTCCAGGAAGACGGCGCCGGGTCCGAGGGGGCGATGAGGCTCCTGCAAGAGCAGGATTTCGTGCGAGAGGTGAGCGCCGAGCCCGATCACCTGCGCCTATACGTCGATGACGGCGTGACGGCGCTGCCCCGAATCTTGCGGCTGCTGGACCGGAACGGCATGGCCATAAAGACGGTCACGCTTTCCGAGCCCACGCTAGACGATGTGTTCCTGCGCTATACAGGCAGGTCCCTTCGCGACGCTGGCCACCCGCTGGATTAGAAGGGACCGCAATGAAAACGCTCAGGGACATCGCCCTGCTTTACCGGCGCAGCTTCGTCCAGACTTTCCGGGTACCCGTATGGCTGGCAATCAGCTTCTCGACGCCGCTGCTTTACCTGGCGCTGTTTACGCCGCTGCTTAAGTCCCTGCCGGGAGGGTCCGAATTTCCACCAGGAGTCAACGTCCTGGAAATCTTCCTGCCCGGCATTCTGGCGCTGATGGCTTTTATGAGCGGCGCCAGCGCCGGCTTTTCCACTATCTTCGAGCTGCAGGCCGGCTACACCGAACGGATCCGGGTCACGCCGGCAAGCCGCCTGGCGCTGCTGATCGGCCCGATCCTGTCGAGCCTGACGTGGACCTTTTTCTTTATGACCATGATTGTCGTCGTGGCGGAGCCCTTTGGCTTTCCCATCCATATCGCCGGTCTGCTGATTGCCTACGTTTTGCTGGCGTTGCTGATGGTGCTGTTTGCCTCCTTCTCCATTGCCGTAGCGCTGCTCACCAAGGAGATCAACAGTTTTGCCGCCGTGGTTAACGGCATCAACCTGCCACTCCTGCTGCTGGCAGGTATCCTGCTGCCATTGGAGCTGGGCCCTGCCTGGATGCGCGTAATCGGGCACTTCAATCCCCTGTATTATGTCGTGGAGGCCGACCGGCTCCTGGCTGCCGGCCATCTGTGGAATACCACCATCGTCGAGGGCTTCCTGGTGATGGTGCCATTGACGGCGCTGGCCGTTGTTTGGGCCACACGGGTTTACCGCCGCGCTGTCTCCTGATTCAAAGCTAATGACCCGCGGCTCCCGCCGTCCGCTTTCCGTCGCCTGTCAAGCAAACGGTCATTGACGACTCTTTCCGTCCGAAGCTTCATCAGACGCGGACTCGCCTTCGTTAAACTGGCCGGCGATCCGGGAAAACAAATAAGAGGCCGGCGTCCGCACTTGCCGGTGGGTAGTATGAAGCAAGGGCTAAGTGTTAGAATCTGCCGAGGCGGCCGGGCTGGCGGAGGTTGCGGGCGGCGGCCGGAGAGACTTTTTTTGAGGGACATGCCTTACATCGAAAAGCTGAGGTACTTTTACAGCACCGAGGCGCGGCGGCTATTTAGCCCCGTCACCGCCATCATCGGCCGCACGAGCATCTCGCCCAATGTGCTCACCGTCTTCGGGCTGATCCTGACTCTGGGTGTGGCGCCGCTGGTGTGGACCGGTCATTACGTGACGGCGGCCATTGTTTTTGCCATCGGCAGCATCTTCGACATGCTGGACGGCGCTTTGGCGCGGCTGTCCGAGCGTGTCACGCCGATGGGCGCCTTTCTCGATTCGACCTTTGACCGCGTTGGCGAAGGCGTAGTGCTCACGTCAATCGCCCTGGTTTACGCCAGGGGTGACAACCTGTGGGTTGTCGGCGCCACCTTTGCCACCATGATCGGTTCCTTCCTCGTCAGCTATACCCGCGCCCGCGCCGAGGCCCTGGGGCTGGACTGCAAGGTAGGGCTGATGACCCGGCCGGAGCGGCTGGTGCTCCTCATCGCCGGCCTGCTGCTGCAGAAATTTGGCGTGCTGCCGCTGGTGGTGTATATTCTAGCGGTGCTTACAGCCGTGACGGTGCTGCAGCGGATTCTGCACGTGCGGCGCCGGTTCCTCGAAGCGGAAGCTCCGGCTGGCGACAAGGAGTGAGACACCGGCGGGCAGCCTGCCGCCGGCCGAATCTACAAATTTTTGCTTACTATCCGGAGGTGTCAGCGCCTTGAGCAATGACGTCAGAGTCGCGATCATCGGCGTAGGAAACTGCGCCTCTTCCTTCGTCCAGGGGGTCGAATACTACAAGAAAGCGAAGGCCGGCGACACGGTGCCCGGCCTGATGCACGTCAATTTGGGCGGATATCACATCAAGGACATCAAGTTCGTAGCCGCTTTTGACGTGGTTCAGGGAAAGGTGGGCAAGGACCTGGCGGAGGCCATCTTTGCTCATCCCAACAACACCGTTAAATTCACCGACGTGCCCGCCACCGGCATCAAGGTCGCACGGGGAATGACGCACGACGGCATCGGCAAATATCTGTCCCAGATTGTCAAAAAGGCTCCTGGCAAGACCGATGACATCGTCGGCATTCTCAAGGAAACGCAAACTGATGTGGTCGTCAGCTATCTGCCCGTCGGCAGTGAGGAAGCAACCAAGTGGTATACCGAGCAGATCCTGGCAGCGGGATGCGCCATGGTCAACTGCATCCCTGTCTTTATCGGCCGGGAGGACTACTGGCAGCAGCGCTTTAAGGAAAAAGGACTACCAATTATCGGAGACGATATCAAATCCCAGGTGGGAGCCACCATCGTTCACCGCATTCTCGCCAGCCTCATGCAGGATCGCGGCGTCCGGCTGGAGCGCACCAGCCAGCTGAACGTGGGCGGCAACAGCGACTTTCTTAACATGCTCGAGCGTGAACGGCTCGAAAGCAAGAAGATTTCCAAGACCAACGCCGTCACCTCGCTACTTGACTTTGATATCGGCGCTGACAACGTCCACATCGGTCCCAGCGATCACGTTGCCTGGCTTCAGGACCGCAAGTGGGCCTACATCCGCCTTGAAGGCCGCTCCTTTGGCGATGTCCCGCTCAACATCGAGCTAAAGCTGGAGGTCGTCGACTCACCCAACTCTGCCGGAATCGTCATCGACGCCGTCCGCTGCGCCAAGCTGGCGCTGGACCGCGGTATCTCCGGCACGCTCGAGGGCCCGTCTTCATACTTCATGAAGTCGCCGCCGATCCAGCATCCGGACGACATTGCCCGCAACATGACCGAGGAGTTCATCGCGGGCAAGGCGGCGCCAAAGTCGAAGTAGCTCCGCGCGCCAGCCCGGAGTAACCGCCTTCCGCAGGCTGTGTGCGGCTTTTTTCCGCGCCTGGCGGCAGCATTCCATTCCCATGAGATTATACCGGACAAATCTTCCTTTCGACTTGCCTCATCATCTCCACAGCCATGGAAGGTCTTCCATGGTGGCTCATCGTAATAATACAAAGTCCAAGAAGAGTTAGTTACATTTGTAACTCTCTTTTCTGGAAAACAACCAAAGGAGCCATTATGTCAAGCAGCAAGGTTCTGTCCGTTATTATTTTTATTGTCGGTCTGGGACTGATCATCGCGCCTTTCGGTTACAAGATGTTTGACCGGGCGCCGGCAGGCGCCACCATGATGAAAGCTTTTGAGCCGGTGCTGACCAGGCCAAATGTCACCAAATTCCAGGGCCACATGCGGACGTTTAAGGGAATGCAGGACGGCATGAACAAGATGATCCCGGCGCTGGCGCAGCAGATGGGCATGAGCACCGACGCGATGAACCAGATGATCAGCCAGCAGTTCCCTGGCATCGCCAAGGGCATCCAGCAGATGGACACGATGGGCAAGGATTTTAACACGGTTATTACCGTCATGAATCAGAACGTTGACAATTTCCAGAAAGCCGACCAGCTGCCGATGAACACAATGCCGTGGTTTTTCATTATCGCCGGCGGCGTGCTTGTCGTTCTGTCGGGAGCGCAACTACTGATTCCGGCGAAAAAATAACAAAAGGGAAACGGAGGCTTAACGGTTGCCCTTTCTGTTGCTACCTTCACGACTTTTAACTAACCTGTGAAGCATGAGCGGCGACTCTGAAAAGCTTAAAGTGGGGCTGGTCACGCCATATCCCTGGACCTCCGTCTGGGGCGTCAACCGGCACGTCAGAGGGCTGGCCTCCTCGCTCGCCTCCCGGGGGCATGACGTTACCGTGATTGCTCCCGCGGAAGAGCGCGAGGAAGCGCGCGCCGCCAGAAAAAAAGCCAGGGCCGAGCGCCGTGCTGCACGCAAGCCTGGGGCCGGCCGGAAAAGGGGGCCGGAAAAGCGCGCTCGTGGCGGAGA
>JACWAM010000096.1 GCA_014874265.1 Thermoleophilia bacterium
AAATCAGAGGTAGGAACCGAAAAGATGCGGTCCATGGCAGGAAATAGAACTTAAAGCGGCAAGTCAAGTAGATAAACATCTTCTGTCAACTGAAACCCGAGTGTTGCATCAAATTATTAGAGGTGCCCATATATGATTAATCGGATAAGGTGGTGAATTTGATTGGCGGAAAGACCGAAGATTGACCCGGAAGAATGCACAGGATGCGGGATCTGTGTCGATGAATGTCCCAACGAGTGCCTCGAGCTGGGCTCTGAAGACGTGGCTACGCTGGTAAATGCCGACAGTTGTGACAGCTGCGCAACCTGCGAAGAATCGTGCCCGACAGAGGCCATCACGATGGAAGACTTGTAAATAAGGTCCCAAGAAGACGTTCTGGTCCCGGTTCCGGGCAATAAAGCCCGAATCTTGATCGATTATAAAGCAAATTCCGGATATAGGATTTTGGCTAATGAAAAAATGGATTTCATTTCAAATGTCCGATGTCCAAGTCCGGTTTTATGCAGATTTAGCAGGATGAATGGCACTTGCAAGTGCTCGAGTTACGCCTGCCTGTTTTTTTGATCTTCACGTCGTCACCTCCCGCAGCATCATCGCGGTTTGCCCGTTGAAGGACTTTTACACACCGTATCTGGCGCACTGATACCAATCCGGGCTACGCCGGTTGCCGTCATCATTATACCCTGCGGCGCGGAATCTGCAGCCACCCCGGCAATCGTTGACAAATTCACAATCACATTCAAGATCGTCCAGCTTCATTCTTGGTATTTTTTGCCAGCAGCTGGCGAGCCCTTCCTCAGCAAAGCCAACGGACTCCGCGGCGTAAAAAGCGCACCGGGCTACTCTTCCGTCGGCCATCACCGCCAACAGGTGGCATCCGCAGGCATACCCGGGCAAAGGCTCGTGAACGCCGCCGCCATATGACCTGGCCAGCAGTGGTCCGGCGATTTCCGGATCCACGATCATGTCGCTGCCGGGTGACAGGCGTCCTGCCGAAGAGGGGACGTCTATACTCCATTCTCTGACGCCAATCTCTCTTAACAAATCTTCCAGTGGATCAAAATCAGCGAGATTGCCCCTGTGGATCATAGTGGCGACTGAAACCGGAACGCCGGCAGACACCAGTAGTCTCAGCCCCGCCAGAGACTGCTCAAATGCACCCGGGCCGCGAATGGAGTCGTGCGCGTCCCTCATGCCATCCAGGCTGATTTGCACCTCATCGAAGGCAGGATTGCCGGCTATTTCTTCGCTCAGAAGCGTCCCGTTGGTAAGCAATACTTTTCGGAGATCCGCGCCTTCGAGGAGTTCGCAAACGGCAGAAAAATCCGGGTGCAGAAGTGGCTCCCCGCCGGAGATCATCAATCTTAGCCCCTGCATGGCGGTAAACTCATCGATGATGGTCATCATCTTACCGGGGCTCATATCGACGGTGCCGGCCTCCCCGCCGTAACAGTGCTTGCAGTTCAAATTGCACCGGTTGGTTATGTGAAGCAACAGGTAACGAAGCGAAGGCCGCGGGCTGATTGTCTCGATCCTGGTTTGTTTATTTTTTGCCTCATCCCTGCCATTCAGGACTGGCGCTTGTTCCAGAATTCCTTCCGCGAGGCAAAACTTGAGGAAGTCCTCATCTGCCGGCGCAGGGGGATTTTCTCCGTAGGCAGAGCCGGCACAGCCAGCCAGAAAGTCAAAAGCCTTCTGATTGACAATATACAGCTCGTCGGTTGACCTGTTATAGACGGCCGGATCTTCCAGAAGTTTTAACGAGCAATGAGAGGTGAGCCGGAGCATTTTTCTGTCAAATCTGCAGGCTTTTGGTCCTCGTAGACTTTAAGCTTATTCCTGTTTTTGCTCTGCATCTAACGCGGCGGCCAGCCGCCTGGGCGTGAAGATCTCGCGCTCGAGCAAAGTGCGCAGCATCCGAAAACTCGCGCACTCCAGCTCGTCTTCATGATCTTCACGGAAAAAGTCGCAATCCCGGCAAAGCAGATTTCGCAGCTCTTTTTTAGACAGCACGGTGCGGTCTCCGAGTTCGCGCGCGGCAGCGTTCATGAGGGGAAATTTTAAATCAGTGACGATTAAAGACCTCTTTTGGTTCAAATTTCAAAGCCAGGATTTCAGTTCAAACGGGATTTTTCACATTACTCCAAATTGGAATCATCCTATTTTATCAATTGAAGGGTCAAACTTCAGGTTCTCAAGCAAATTTCGTTTTATTTGCCGTGCATATATCAATTGATACACATTGTCAACTTGACAATATTCCCGATGGATTAGCGAGCGCCGGCTGCAAATTCCTTTGGCTCTCTTTATAAAACCCCGGCACCGAAGACCATCCAAAATTTGATGAAAAGATTGGCACGGACAGACAAGATTAAAAGAATAAACAAAGGTAGTTTGATCGTAATTATCACAAATATTGAGTTTATCACTGACGTAAAAATTTTTCTTGACATTCAGGAAAGGTTAGGATTTAATAGCAAATGGGAATACCCCAGCGGGTAATGGTTTTATCAGACTGATCTCGTATTCGTCGGGGAGGACACCATGTTAAATGGGGTCTGCACGGGGCGAAATCAGGTCGGGGTATCCGGAGGCGCGCCAGGGAGCTGGCCGTCATGAGATGGATTGTCCGGAGAATTAAACGGGCGCATCGACGGTTCAGAGGACTGCCAACAGCCGTGAAGGTTCCGCTGTGGTCATTCCTGACGCTATTTGTTCTTGGCGGCAGTTATGGCAGCTTCCGCGTGTATGATTACACGCAGAACGATCCCAACTTCTGCCGCCGGTGTCATACGATGGAGACGGCTTGGGACAAGTGGTCTACCAGTGAGCACAGCAAGGTGAATTGTCACAGCTGTCACGAGGTTAGTCCCGTCACCGGCGCCGAACTTGTCGTTAACTATTTACTGGAAAGTCCTGATCGTAATACTGATCACGCGACGGTGCCTGACAAGGCCTGTGAAAATTGTCACTATAGCGGCGATCCGCAGTGGGTGCAGGTAGCCAATACGGCGGGGCACAAAGTTCATGCGGAAAATAACAATATCGCCTGCCAGACCTGTCACGGGATGAGGCTGCACCGGTTCAAGCCGGCCACGGAGATTTGCGCCGCCTGCCATCCGGATCACGTGGCCGGTGAAGAGAAGGCGATCAAGATTAGGCAAATGGCGGAGATGCACTGTCAGGAATGTCATCAGTTTTTGCGGGAGAACAGCCCGCTCAGGCCGACACGGGAAACTTGCCTGGGATGTCACCAGAAGCTTCCCAATCAGACAGTGACTTTTCCGGAGAACGCGCCGATGAAATGGGACTGCCGCGAGTGCCACAAGCCGCACCAGGCGGAGAAGCCGACGGTTGATTGCAGTTCCTGTCATGATGTCAAAGCGAATGGACTGCACGCGGCGAGCACGCATTCGCGAACGGCTTGTCAGGTTTGCCACAAGCCGCACGAGTGGAAGGTTACCGGGCGAAGTCCCTGTTTGACCTGCCACACAGATAAGGCCCAGCATAACACCGGCCGTCCATGCAGCGATTGCCATGGTTTTATGGCGCCGCCACGGCCGGGCGCCGCTGCCAGTCAATATGCACCGGCGGCTCAGTAAGAGGGCCGTGAGAGAATCGCCAGCTACGGCGGCGGGACGGAAAATTTGCTCGCGTGGCATGGGAGACAATGTTTGAAAGCGTGGTGACCGAGCTGGTAAGGAAAGGCAGATATGTGGTACATCGAACAAAATTTGACTTTTTTTCTGATCAATGTGTTCGCGACAACGGCGATCCTGACTTTTCTCGTTTTCGCGATACCGCCATTTATAAACTGGCTTACGGAAAAGATGCATCTGGACCACTAAGAGCTTCACCGTTGGCGCAAAGCTTTTATGAAATCCCCGAGTCGCGCTCTTTCGTTTGCCCTGAAAAAACGGGCCCTCAAAGAAAGCCCTCGGCCGGGCGCGTCCCGGCGCAGATTTAAGAAAAAAGTCAAAATATCAACAACGTGCCCGAGAAGGCACTAACTGAATAACTCAAGGCACAAAGCGGGGAACTCCTGCTACCGAAAGGAGGAGTAGCGAGTTGGCCAAAAAACGTTATGCAATGTTGATTGACATGCGCCGGTGCATAGGCTGTCATGCCTGCACCGTCGCCTGCAAGGCAGAAAACGCGGTCCCTCTCGAAGTCAACGCCACCTGGCTTAAGATAATCGAAAAAGGGATATACCCGAATACCCGCCGTTATTTTCTTCCCCGGATGTGCAATAACTGCACCGACGCCATCTGCGCCCGCAACTGTCCCACACAGGCAACCTATAAACGCGACGATGGCATTGTCGTTGTCGATCAGCACCGCTGCATCGGCTGCAAATACTGCATTGCTTCGTGTCCATATGATGTCCGGTTTATCAACCCGTTAAAAAATATCGTTCAGAAGTGCTACTTCTGCGTGCACCGGGTGGACTCCGGCCTGGTGCCGGCCTGTGTCGAGAGCTGTCCCACCCGGGCGATGATCTTTGGCGACAAGAACGACAGCAAGAGCGAGATTGCCCAGATGCTGGCGACGAACGCAACCGAGGTTCTCAAACAAGAGATGGAAACCGATCCGCAGGTCTTCTACATCGCCGCCGACGAGACGGTGATGAGCAATGTGGAGAAGAAGATCAATTACCGGGCGGAGAGCTCGCTGATAAAGCTGCGCCTCTAGGCCGGCCCAGATTCCAAGGGAGCTACGATGGAAAACAGTGATGTAAACGTCATCTACTCGGTGCAGCATCAGCTGCCGCTGGTGATGTACATTGGCCAGTACTTTTTCTTCACCGGCTTAAGCGCCGGATCGTTCGTTATCTCCGTAATCGCCACGCTGCTGGGCCGCAGGGAATTCAAGCCGATTGGCAAGATTACCGCCATCCTGGCGCCGATCCTGCTGATTATCGCGCCGCTAAATCTGATCGCCGACCTGGAGCAGCCGCTTCGCTTCTGGCACCTGTTTGTCTTTTATAACTGGACTTCGCCGATAACTTACGGATCCTTTCTGTTGACCGCATACCCGATTATGGGCATCATCTACGCAATCATGGTCTACACAGACCGGCAGAAGGCGGCTAAAATCCTCGGCATCATCGGCATCCCGCTCGCTATTTCCGTTCACGGTTATACCGGGTTTATCCTGGCGCTGGCAAAAGCGAGGGCGCTCTGGAATACGGCCGCCATGCCCACGATCTTCCTGGTCTCGGCAATGGTCTCCGGCATCGGGCTGGTCGTAATCATCGCCGCCGCGCGCTGGAAGTGGTTTGACAAGAAAGCGACGCCGGAAGACCGGAAGAAGGACAAGAAGCTTATCCTGCAGCTGGCGCAGTTTATGGCTTACATCATCATGCTCGACCTGTTCCTGATCGTTTCCGACATTCTCGTGCTGCTGACGGCGCATTCCGACGCATACCAGGCGGGCATGTTGATTCTCACGGGCAACTTTGCGCCGTTGTTTCTGGGTGTGGAGATCTTCCTGGGATCGATCGTGCCCATGGTACTGGTGCTGGGACCAACGAGATATTCGCTCAGGGCGATAGTCATCGCCTCAATTCTGGTTAATATCGGCGTCTATGCCATGCGCTTTGTCATGGTGATCGGCGGTCAGTCAATTCCTCTAAGCTAGCCGGAGGGCGGGCATGCGTAAAATCAGCCGCAGGGATTTTCTTAAATTGAGCGCAGCCGGGACGGCGGTGCTGGCCATCGAGAGTCAGCTCAACCCGCTGGCTGAGGCTATGGAGCTGATGACCGGCGGCCGCTCCGTCAACCGGACGTCTCACCTGCCGCGCTCATTTCTCCCCAGCACCTGCACCCAGTGCCCGGCCGGCTGCGGCATCATGGGTTATGTGGAAGAGAGCCGGCTGGTAAAGATCGGCGGCAACCCCAAACACATCAACAACCAGGGAACGCTCTGCGCCCGGGGGCAGGCCGGCATCAACGCCCTCTACGATCCGGATCGGATCCTGAAACCACTCAAACGCGCCGGTGGCAGGGGAAAGAATCGCTGGACAACCATCGATTGGCGGCAGGCATACGATGAAGTTGCCAAAACAATGCAGCAGATCCGGCCCAATCCGGCGCAGTTTGTTTATTTAACTGAGGATCTGCGTCAGGATACGCTCGGCCGCCGATTCACAAACGCCTTCGGCTCGCCCAACGCCATCGGCGCCGCCGCCATTTTTGACGCCAACAAGAAGGTCGCGACCGAGCTTACCTGGGGGGCCGCCGGCGATATGCCCGACGTTGCTCGAACCAAATACGCGCTCATTTTTGGCGCCAACCCGATGGAGAGCCATCCCCAGTTTGTCGGCTTTGTCAGGCGGCTGGTCGATGGCATTCAGCAAAACCAGGCCAAGGTCGTGACTTTTGATGTCAGGTTGACAAACACCTCGGCGCTCGCCAAAGAAGTTTACTATGTCAATCCCGGAACTTATTCCATGCTGGCGCTGTCGATGGCAAACGTCATCATGAGTGAAGGATTGCAGGACAGCGGTTTCATCAACCAATGGACAAATGTCAGCGAGCCCGATCTTGCGGCTCACCTGGCGCAGTTCACGGCGGAAAAAGCGGAAAAAGAAACGGGAGTCGCCGCCAACGTTATCAGGCGGATCGCCACCGAATTTGCCACAACCAAGCCGGCGACAACAGTTTCCGATGGCATGGCCTCTTCTCACCTGAACGGCACCCAGAACGAGCGGGCCATCATGCTCCTGAACGTCATTACGGGAAACGTTGATATCCGGGGAGGACTGTGCCTGCCCCGGCAGTACGACCTGGCCGATGCCAGCCCGGTCCCGCCCGCCCCGGCTGCCAGCTCCCTTTCGCATCCGGCAGAGCTGCCTCTTGCCGGTCAGCAGTCGATCGAGCGCTCCCTGCAGATGATTCAGGACCGCAAGTATCCCGTCGGTATGATAATGAGCCACGGCTTCAACCCTGTTTATTCCAATCCTGACGGCGACGCCTTTGCTGAAGCGCTGAAAGACGACAGCCTCATTCCCTATCATGTCGCGGTGACTCCGTACATGACTGAAACGGCCGCGCTGGCCGACATCATCCTGCCCGAAACAACATACCTGGAGGGCTGGGATATTGAAGCCGGGCCGTCTCCGGAGCAAGTCCCTTATGTGGCGCTCCGCCAGCCGGTAGTGCCGCCGCTACAGGATTCAAAATCATTTTTTGACATAGCTGCGGAATTGTCCACCAGGATCGCCGGAGGCATGGAGGGTTACTTCAACTTCAAGTCCGTGGAAGATTACATTTCCGCGCGGATTGCCGGTATCAGCGGGCTTATGAGCGCCGGCGGCCTTAATTACTTAAAACAGTACGGTGTCTGGTATGACCCGAGAAGCAAGCCGGATTATGGCGCCTTCGCCACCGGGGGATTCCAGACTCCTTCAGGAAAAATCGAGGTCAGCTCGCCGCGGCTGGAGCAGCAGGGATATTCGGCGCTGCCAAGTTATGATCCTGTTGCCGCCTTTAACAAGCTTTCCAAGGATGAGTTGGTGCTTACCATTTATAACACCGCAATCCAGTATGACGCCAAAACGGCCAACTGTATGTGGCTGGATGAAATCCTGCACGACAACCCCGTGTTGATAAATCCGCAGACAGCGGCCAGTTTGGGAATCAAGGATGGCGACAAGGTCACAGTCGTGCGGACGGCGCGCACGGGGGATGGCGTCCGGTCGCCCGAGGGGATCGGGGTCGACGCCAAAGCCAGGTCGGTGCAAACGACGGCTTTCATCACGGAAGGCATTCATCCCCGGGTGGTGGCGATGGCAAACGGCGTCGGACATACGGGTTTTGGCCGGATCGCCCAGGGCAAGAAAGTTGACAAATCAAGCGTGGAAAGAGTTCTCAGGGATCCCAATACCGAGCTTGTCTGGTGGGGGGAGAAGGACGGCACCGGCGTTAATCCCAAAAAAATTGTGCCGGTAATGCCTGACCCGGCCGGAGGCGGCCAGGCCTGGGGCGATGTGGTGGTCACAGTTGGCAAGTCCTCCGATTAATCGTACCGGAGAGGGGCAAAAAAGATGAAGATGCCAAAAAGAAAACCAAAGTTTTCTAAACCGGTGTGGGGAATAATCATCGTGGCGGCTGTCATTGTCGCCGTGATGCCGATCCTCGGGCTTGCGCATTTCACGACCACAAATCCCAGTTTTTGTTTAACATGCCACAGCACGGGCGAGACCGCCGACATGAGTCAGCCGTCGAAGGTCCACCCTTCTTACAGCGTTGTCAGCTGCATTGATTGCCACGCCGACAACGGTGGCTACAAGCACCTGATTACCGATGGTTACCGGGGCGGCTATTCGGCTTCGCCGGAACGTGTCAGCAGCAACTGCGAGCGTTGTCACGCAAACATGATCAGCAAGGACGATACCAAGGGGTTCCAGCACAATCCTTTAAATATCTATATTCCACATGACAAACACATGGCCATCGGCGCCAAGTGCACCGACTGCCACCGTAATATCGCCCATGATCTCAACATCAATCCAACCAACCGGCCCCGGATGGCCTATTGCTTCCAGTGCCATTCCAGCCAGACAAGTTGCACCACCTGCCACCCGGGCGGGCCTCCCAAAGGAGCTCCCACGACGCCGATTCCGCCGCCGGCGATAATGCCACAAACGCCGTCACCCGACGCGGCGGAAGCAACCTGGCAGGTCAAGTGCTCGCAGTGCCATGCACTTTACCCGCCAGGGTCGCACACAAGCCAGGAATGGAGTGGCATTGTGGGCAAGATGGCTGGATTTACCGGCTCCAACATAACCGCGGAGGATCAGGCGACCATCATCTCCTATCTGAACACGGTGGCCAAACAGCCCTAACGCTGAAAAACCGCCTGTTCATTCCCCATCCATCTCTTTGCCGCGGCGCCGGTGAGACCGGAGCCGGATGATGATAAAATAACTGTGACCGTGCTAGGCGGGGAGCTAGCGGTGCCCTTGACCCGCAATCCGCTATAGCGGGGCTGAATTCCCACCCTAGGGGCGGGCCTGCGGGGCCAGTGGCCTTGCCAGGCGGCGTTGAAGGTCAGGTCCTGCGCAATGGAACATTGTGAACTCCGTCAGGTCCGGAAGGAAGCAGCGGTAAGCGATCTCTTTCATGTGCCGCAGGGCGGCCTGGCTGGAGCCACCTGCCTGGCGCACGCCCGGAAGCCTTGTCTCGACGGTGGGTGCACGGTCGTAAACCGGATTTTGGATGCTGGGTTATTGATGATGGATTAAACCCCAATACCAAAAACCACAAAATCGCCAAGTAGTTAATAATCATCATAAATTCGCGGGACCGGAACTCGGAACCATTCCATGCCAAGCTTGTCTTTATACCGAAAATACCGCCCGGCGACCTTTGCGGAGGTCGTGGGGCAGGAACATGTCACTCGCACCCTCATGAACGCCATCGACGCCGGCAAGGTGAGCCATGCTTATCTGTTTGCCGGGTCCCGCGGCACCGGCAAGACTTCTACCGCCAAGCTGCTGGCCAAGGCGCTTAATTGTGCCGAGGGTCCGACGGCGTATCCGTGCGGCAAATGTGAGAGCTGCGCCACTATCGGAGCAGGCACCTCGCTCGATGTGATTGAAATGGACGCCGCCTCAAACCGGGGCATTGATGATATTCGTGATATTCGTGACAAGGTTGCTTATTCACCGGTTGAGGGGCGGTCGAAAGTTTACATTCTCGATGAAGTACACATGCTCACCAAGGAAGCCTCCAATGCCTTTCTCAAAGTTCTGGAGGAGCCGCCGGCCCATGTGGTGTTTGTCCTTTGCACTACTGAACCGCACAAGGTCATTCCTACCATTCAGTCGCGTTGTCAAAGATTTGAGTTCCGCCGCCCGGACGTTGGCATGGTTCTGGAAGTGTTGGGGAGTGTAGCCGTGGCTGAAGAGATTGAGATCGATGAGGACAGCCTGGCGGCGATTGCCCGCAGTTCGGCCGGGGCTTTCCGTGACGCCATCAGCAGCCTTGATCAATTGGCCACCTTCTGCGGCAAGAAGATTACGCTTGCCGACGTACTCTCGATGCTGGGCGCTGTCGAGTCCGAGCTCCTGTTCGAAGCGGTTGACATTGCCGCCGCGGAAGATGCCCGCGGCGCCATCCTGCTTATCGACAGGCTGGCCGCCCAGGGGCGGGACTTCGGCCAGTTCGCGGCGGAGCTCACCGGTCATCTGCGCAATGTGTTTCTGTTGCAGCAACTCGATGATGCTCCCGACGGGTTGATCAGCGCTCCTGCTTCAGAGATCACCCGGTTGAAGGGTCAGGCGCGGCTGTTGACGCCGGCTCAGGTGATGCGTTTTATCGAGTTGCTGCAGAAGGCTCAGGCGGCGATCAAGCTGGGCGGCGCTCCGCGCTTGCAGCTGGAGCTGGCGTTTATCGCGTTCACCCGCCCCGAGACGGATATGTCAACCAAATCAATGATGTATCGGCTGGAGCTGCTAGAGAAGCGCGGGCCGGTGAGGGCAGGCGCCAGTCCCGCCTCAGGCGGTGACAGCGGCGCCGGCGAGGAGCCGCTGGCGCGAGACGCGAACGCGCAGTCTTCCCCGGCAGCGGGGCCCGAACAGACGTCCCCGGCCGGGGACGGGCCGGCGTCAGGCGAGCAAGAGCCACAGCCGGAGCTGACCCTGGACAAGATTTCCCGCGCCTGGGGGATCATCCTTTCCCAGGTCAAAAAGAAGAAGATTCCCCTTTTTTCGCTGCTGCAGGAAGCAAGGCCGGTTGAGCTTAAAGGAAAGATTTTGACGATCGGGTTTCCGGAAGGCGCCGAATTTCACAAAAGCCAGGTGGAAAAACCGTCTTACCGAGCAATTGTCGTCGAGTCGCTGAAAGAAGTAACCGGCGCTGATTTGAGGCTACGTTGCGAAATAAAGGGCAAAATGTCAAGTATCAGCAAAGAGCAGGGAACGCCGGCTTCCGAAGCGGTTATCGCCATGATTAAGGACACGCTGGGCGCGGAAGAAATCTAAAAGAAGGCGCCGGATGCTGGAAAATACAAGGTAAACTTGAAAATTTATTGATGCATTTCAGAGAATAGAAGGCATGATTTGGATAACGTTGGACGTCACATGTTGAACGTTAAACGGAGGTTTCATTATGCAGAATATGAATATGGGCAAGATGATGAAGCAGGTGCAGCAAATGCAAAAACAGATGGCCAAGGCACAGGAAGAACTTGCCCGCGAGGAGATTGAAGCCAGCGCCGGCGGGGGCATGGTGACGGTTAAAGTAACCGGGGATCTGCGGATAGTCTCGGTTAAAATCGATCCGGGGGCAGTCGATCCGGACGACGTCGAGATGCTGGAAGACCTGGTTTTGGCCGCCACCAACGAGGCGCTCCGGACGGCTCAGGAACTGGCTTCCCAGAAGCTGGGCGGGCTCACCGGCGGACTGAATATTCCCGGACTATAGACAGTTCAGTTCAAAGTTCAAGATTGAAAATCAACCAGTTATCTCCAATACTTTGGAACCTACTTTTTTAACTAAACCTTGAACTTGAAACTTTGAACTTTTGTTATGTTCCCCACCCCTGTAGAACAACTGATAACCGAGCTTGCCAAGCTGCCAGGCGTGGGCCGCCGATCAGCGCAGCGCATTGCTTTTTTTATGCTTAGGCAGCCGCGGGAAGAAGCTGCTTCTCTGGCGCAGTCAATCATCGATGTCAAGGACAAGATTCGGTATTGCCGCCGGTGTTTTAATTTTACCGATGACGATCTTTGCGTTTTCTGTCGCGATGCCCGCCGGGACGCCTCGGTAATCTGCGTGGTCGAGGAGCCCAGCGATATTATCCCGATTGAAAAAGGGGGAGATTACCGCGGGATTTATCATGTTCTCGGCGGGGCGCTGTCGCCGCTGGACGGCATTGACCCGGAACATTTACGCATCAAGGAGTTGATTGAGCGCGTCGATGCCGGCGGGGTTGACGAGGTGATCATCGCGACCAATCCCAACACTACCGGAGAATCAACGGCGATGTACGTTGCCGATGAGCTTCGGGGACAGGTCAAAGTGACACGGCTGGCTAGCGGCTTGCCGGTGGGCGCCGACCTGGAGTATGCTGATGAGGCAACGGTGAGCCGCGCGATTCTGGGCCGGCGGGAAATGTAGCAACCGGATTCCGGATGCTGGACTCTGAATGATGGATGGATCGTTCCTCCTCAGGAGCGCCGGCAGGCTCCATAAAGAAATGTGACCTGCAGAAACCTTGAACCTGGAACTTTGAACTCGGAACTAAACATGGAAGCGCGAGAATTGCGCATCCGGAAGCAGAACCGCGTCCTGCTGAATCTGATCTGGGGTTTTACCCTGGTAATCCTGGTCGAGGCTTACGTATTCTCACCGCTCCCGGGATTGATTTCCCGGCATGTGGTCGGGGCCTCCTCCGCGCTTTTCTGGCCGGCATTTTCCGCGCTGCCCGCCGTTTTCCTGTCGTCTCAGGCATTTCTTCATCTGAGAGTTCTGAAACGTTATTTCCCGCACCATCGCCGCAACCGTCGGGCGGCCATCTTTACCCCAATTATCTCCTTTGTCGCTCTGACGCTGCTGTTGCCGCTGTCGCCCGTTCACTTCTGACATTAGCCCGGCGGCTGCAAGTCTTTTTGAAGACTAATCGCGCCGGCGGCTGCCGTGATTAACGTCCCCGCCATTTGGGTAATTTAACATCTCTGTTGCGGTCTTCCAGCCGCAAACAATTTACCAGATTGGTTTCCGGAAGGAGTGAAAATGGCGGTTTACGTGGCGCTAAGCAGGTTAACCGAAGAAGGCAGCAAAACGATCAAAAAGAACCCGGAACGGATCAAGGAGGTCAATCGCGATCTGGAAGAGATGGGCGTCCGGATCCTGGCACAATACGCGGTCCTGGGCTCGTATGATTTTGTCAACGTCCTGGAAGCCCCCGATAACGACACCATTGTGAGAATGTCGGTCGAAATCGGCTCCCGGGGCTCCGTGCGTTTACATACGATGCCGGCAGTGCCTATAGATCAGCTGATCGATGACGTTAAAAGTAAGGAGGGGAAATGAAGCCGGAGCGCAAACATGGTTACCGCCGCCTGATTCCCTGGCTGGCCGTCGCGGCGCCGGCGCTGTCCTTTTTATTTATTTGCGGGTGAAGTTAGGTCAGGCGCCCGGCGGGCGCTTAAAGCAGCCGGCGATACCGGCCGTTATAGTAATTGCGGTTTGTGCAGATGCCTGCGGAAAGAAGGATCCAATCAAACATGTCAGCAGATTGTCAGAGAATTATTTCGATAACTGGAGGTAGACTTAAATGAAGAAGACAATAACCAAGCTCTTCCTCGGACTGGCGGCCATTGCCGCGGTGGTGGCGGCTGTCCGTTGCAAAGGCTGCAAAGGCGGCTCCGCTTAAGGAGGGGCGGCAGGCCCAGGAGGGTTGCCGTGACCTGGCTCACAGATTAATCCTGACGGGCAATTTATTAACTTCAGCCTGCTGTGCGGGCAGCCGGGGAGCCTCGCCCGGCATCGCCTCCGCGTGGCCGGCTTTGGGCGCTTGGGGGGCAATAATGTCACAAGCCGCCCGTTTCAACGCTGCACCAAAGAATAAAAATGACTCCACGGCAAAAGATCAGTCAGGACAGCTACGATGCTGTCATTATTGGCGCCGGGCCCGCCGGTATTTTTGCGGCGCTTGAGTTGTTACGAAAGAACAACTGGCATATTTTGATCCTGGAGAAGGGTTTTGACATGTCTAAGCGCCGCTGCCCGGTAAGAGGCGAAAGGCTGGTTGGCTGTGAGATCGGCTGCCGCCCCTGTTCGATTACCTGCGGCTGGGGCGGCGCCGGCGCGTTTAGCGACGGCAAGCTTACCCTGTCTCCGGACGTGGGCGGCTGGTTGGCGGACTACGTCGGCCGCAAGGGGCTGGCGGAACTCATCTCATACGTGGATTCGGTCTGGGTAGATTACGGCGCGCCGGAAAAGGTCCACGGGTTCGATCACGACCGCATCGAGGAGATCAGGCAGCAGGCGATGCAGGCGGGGCTTAAGTTGATAGATGATCCTATCCGCCATATGGGCACGGACCGGTGTCCCCAGATCCTGCAGGCAATGCGCGACGATATTAACGGCAGAGCCGAGGTAGTCACCCGGGCGGCGGTGGAAAAGATCCTCGTCGAGGACGGCCGGGTCTCCGGGGTCGAGCTGAAAGGAGGAGCGGTCATCCGGGCCGGGGTGGTGATCGCGGCGCCGGGCCGGGAGGGATCGGGCTGGCTGGCCAGGCAGGCTGAAGACCTGGGCATTGGCATGGTCAACAATGCTGTTGATATCGGTGTCAGGGTTGAGGTTCCCTCCATCATCATGGCGCCGCTTACTAATGTTCTTTACGAAGCCAAACTGTTGCATTATTCGAAGACTTTTGAGGATCAAATCCGCACCTTCTGCATGAATCCCGATGGCTATGTCTCCAAGGAGGCCTACGGAGAAGTCATCACCGTAAACGGTCACAGTTACAGCGACCGCCGATCCGGTTACACCAACTTTGCGCTGCTTGTCAGTACGCGGTTCACCCAGCCGTTCAAGGAGCCGCTCACCTACGGGCGCTCGATTGCCCGCCTGGCGAATCTCCTGGGGGAAGATATCATCGTCCAGCGGCTGGGCGACCTTCAGATCGGACAGCGCACCACTCCCGAGCGACTGGCGCGGAGCACCGTCCAGCCCACGCTGAAGAAATGTACGCCGGGGGACCTTTCCTTCGTGCTTCCGTTCCGGCATCTGCGCAATATTCTCGACATGCTGGAGGCGCTTGACAAACTGGCGCCGGGAGTCAACTCCCGGGAAACTCTCCTATACGGAGTAGAAGTCAAATTCTATTCGGCCAGGCTGAAGCTCAGCACCGGGCTGGAAACGAAGATTGACAACCTGTTCGCCGTGGGAGACGGGGCCGGAGTCACCCGCGGACTGGTCCAGGCGTCGGCTGCCGGCGTCATCGCCGCCCGCGCGGCGATTGAGAAAAAGCTGCAATAGTTCCCGGTTCCAGGGTCCAGGTTCAGCATTACCCGGAGCGTTTTTTCATTGACAAGGATGTTGCAAAGACGGACAAGAATTGCTCTTATCATGGTTATTCAGCCCAATCGCAGCTGAAAATAAGGTAAACTAACCTGGTTTGAAACCAGTTCCGCCCCTCCGGAACTTGAAACTTAAGAACTTGGACCTTTGAACTTCCAATAGGAGCATCATGCCAGCAACAGTTGTAGTCGGGACCCAGTGGGGCGATGAGGGCAAGGGGCGCGTCATTGACAATCTGGCCGAAAAAAGCCAGATGGTGGTGCGCTTTCAGGGTGGAAACAACGCCGGACACACGATTGTCAATGAGGCCGGTGAATTTAAATTCCACCTGATTCCTTCAGGCATTCTGTACCCGCACGTGACGGCGGTGATCGGTAATGGCGTCGTCATTGACCCGCGGGTGCTGTGCCAGGAAATCGACGCTCTGAGAGGACGTGGCTACGGCTGCGATAATCTCCGCATCTCCAGCAACGCCCATCTGATCATGCCGTACCACATCCTGCTGGACGCCGCCCACGAGACACGGCTGGGAAAACGCAAGATCGGCACCACCCGCCGGGGCATCGGCCCGGCTTATACCGACAAAGCGGCGCGGCTGGGTATCCGCGTTCAGGATCTGGCCGACAAGAAGATCCTGCGCCAAAAGCTGGATACCGCTATCGGCGTCAAGAACGACCTTTTGGAGAAAGTCTACAACAGCCCAGGTGTTGACCCGTTTGAAGTGATGGAACAGTACGCCGCCTATGCGGACAAACTGGGCCCGTACATTGCGGATACGTCTCTTCTCATTGACAAAACTCTGAAGAGTGGCAAAAAGGTGCTGTTCGAAGGCGCCCAGGGGACCATGCTTGACATTGACCATGGCACCTACCCGTTTGTCACTTCCTCCAACCCTATAGCCGGCTCCGCATGCGTCGGCGCCGGAGTCGGGCCAACGGCCATTAACGAGGTGGTCGGTGTGTGCAAAGCATACACAACCCGTGTTGGCGAAGGGCCGTTTCCCACCGAACTGGAAGGTGCCTTAGGCGATCATTTTGTCAACAAGGGCATCGAATTCGGCACCACCACTGGCAGGAAACGCCGTTGCGGCTGGCTGGATCTGGTTGTCCTCAAGTATGCCGTCCGCCTCAACAGCCTCACCGGCCTGGCGATCACCAAGCTGGACGTCCTTTCCGGCCTGGATCAGATCAATGTCTGCTCGATGTACGAATACGATCAGGATGGCAATCATATCAACTTCACCGATTTCCCGCCGCACCAGTCGCAGTTCTACCACTGCCGGCCCGTTTATCAGACTTTGCCCGGCTGGAAAGAGGACATCACCGGCGCTCGCAAGCTTTCGGACCTGCCGGTGGAGGCGCGCGACTATCTGAACTTAATCGCAGAAGAAGCGGGCGTCCCCATTAAAATTGTCAGCGTCGGTCCGGGCCGGGACGAGGTCGTGGAACTGGACGGCAATTGATGGCGGATGATTGAAAGAGGAACGCCTCCGCTTCGGCGGCGCTACGAAACTTCGTCAAACCACGCCCCCCTGATTTTCCTAGCCTGGAATCTTGAACTTGGGACTCAGACGTTAAACCGGAAGTTGATGATGTCCCCGTCCTGGACGACGTAATCCTTGCCTTCCAGGCGGACCGTGCCGGCGTCACGCGCCTTTGCCATCGAGCCCGCCGACATCAGGTCGTCGTAGGCTACCACCTCGGCACGGATAAAGCCGCGCTCGATATCGGAGTGAATCTTTCCCGCCGCCTTCACTGCGGGCGTGCCCCGGCGGATGGTCCAGGCTTTTACCTCATCCTCACCAGCGGTTAAAAATGATATCGACCCCAGCAGTGAGTAGGCTTCCCGGATTACCCGGTTCATCGCCGGCTCCGCTATGCCCAGGTCTTCCAGGAACAGGGCCGCTTCCTCCGGCTCCAGCTGCGACAGCTCGGTTTCGATCTTGCCCGACAGGGAGAAGACGAGGGCGTCCTTGCCCTGGTAGAAATCACCCAGGCACGCCAGCGCTGCCTCCGTTGCCGGAGCGCCGATCTCTTCTTCACCGACGTTAAGCACCACCAGCTCCGGCTTGACTGAGACAAACTGGAGCGAGCCGACGGCGGCGCGCTCCTTATCGGCGAGGGCGAGGTTGCGGAGCGGCTTTTCCTCCTCCAGCTGCGCGCGGCACTTTTCCAGAACTGCCTGTTCGGCGCCGAGGCCTTCGCCGATGCCCTTTTTCATGGAGGCGGCGATCCGTTCCAGCCGCGTCTCAACCAGCTCCAGATCGCTAAAGACAAGCTCTAATTCCAGGGCGGCGGCGTCGGCGGCCGGATCAATCCCCCCGCCGGAATGCACCACAGACGGGTCCGCAAACTCCCGGACCACATGGATGATGGCGTCCACGTCCCAGGCTTCGTTAAAGACTCCCGCCTTTTGCTTGCTGGCCGAGATGCCCCGGGAAAAGCCAGTGATGTCAACACAGGTGACATCGGCCGGCGTGGTCTTTCGAGGTTTGTACATTTCTGTCAGACGATCAAGACGCTGATCGGGAACGTACACCACGCCCACATGGTGCTCGGTGCCCAGCGGGTTGGGGTACGGCGTGGCTTCCAGCACCTGGCCGGTGAGAGCGTTAAAGATCGTCGTCTTGCCCGCGTTGGGAAGCCCTATGATACCCAGTTTCATGATGACGTCATTATAGTAGCCAGACCGGTTTTTCCCAATCGGGAGGCTGCTTTAAGCGTCCGCCATGCTTCTTGAGCGGCTCGCTGGGGAAGGATAGAATATCGCCGTTGGTTTAAACCCATCTTCGAAAGGAAGCAGTGCGAGTACTGGTAATAGGTGCGGGCGGCCGCGAGCACGCCATTGTCAAGAAAGCCACGGCCAGCAGCCTGGTTTCGGAGGTCCACTGTGCTCCCGGGAACGCCGGCATAGCCCGGCAGGCAGTCTGCCATCCGCTCAGCGACACCGACATCGATGGCCTGGTGGCGCTGGCAGGCAGGATCGGCGCTGGCCTGGTCGTGATCGGACCCGAAGCGCCCCTCTGCGCGGGGCTTGCGGATGCCCTGCTTGCCGCTGGCATTAAAGTCTTTGGCCCCGGGCGGGAGGGGGCGATGTTAGAGGGCAGCAAGGCCTTCGCCAAGGAAGTGATGGACGCGGCGGGGGTGGCCACGGCCGGCTATTCCCGTTTCACAGAATATGCCGCTGCCGCGGCCCACATTGAGGAAAGCATCTTCCCGGTGGTGATCAAGGCGAACGGTCTGGCGGCGGGAAAGGGCGTCATCATCGCGCGCGAGAACCGGGAAGCCGGAGATGCGCTGGAGCGTTGCTTGGTGGAAGGCGCATTCGGGGAAGCAGGGCTGGAGGTTTTGATCGAAGAATGCCTGGTTGGCCATGAATGCTCGGTGCTGGCCCTGTGCGACGGCGGCACGATTCTGCCACTGGAGCCGGCCCAGGACTACAAGCGCATCTTCGACGGCGATCATGGCCCCAACACCGGCGGTATGGGATGCTACAGCCCGGTGCCCCGGGTGTCGCCCGCGCTGGTTGATGAGATAATCGAAACTGTGCACAGGCCAGTAGTTGCCGAGCTAGGAAGGCGTGGCATTGATTTTCAGGGAGTGCTTTATGCCGGCCTGATGCTGACCGATCAGGGCCCGAAGGTACTGGAATTCAACGTCCGCTTTGGCGATCCGGAGACCGAGGCAATCCTGCCGCGTATGGAAAGCGATCTGGTTGAGCTGATGCTTGCGTGCGCCGATGGCGATCTTGCCGGCAGCAGGATCAAATGGCGGGAAGAACGGTGTGTTACGGTGATCATGGCTTCCGCCGGCTATCCTCTGTCTGCCAGCAAAGGGGACGAGATTGCCGGGCTGGACCTGGACGGCGGACTGCCCGGCGTCGAGGTCTATCACGCGGGTACGGCTGAAACGGACGGGAAGTTCATCACCGCGGGCGGCCGCGTGCTCGCCGTCAGCGCTTTGGGCCGGTCGTTTCAGGAGGCCCGCAAACAGGCTTATGACGGAGTATCACGGATAAGTTTCGCCGGCATGCAGTTCCGCCGCGACATCGCCGCCGAGCCGGCCGAAGCCGAATAAACAGGCGAAAACCGTCTATCTGGCAGGACGTTTCGCCACGGGCGCCGTCGAGATGACACAACGGAATCGGAGGAATGATGGCCGACACGATCGAAGAGCTGGAACCGTTACTGGAAGGGGTTGAGACCAATGGCGCGCTGGTCGGCGTCGTCATGGGGAGCGAGTCTGACCGCGCCGTGATGCAGGCGGCAGCGGCTGAGCTTGACAACTTGGAGATTCCATATGAAGTCCAGGTAATCAGCGCCCACCGCGATCCCAAGAAGCTGGCGACCTATGCCGAAGGCGCGGCCGGGCGCGGGATCAAGGTAATTATCGCCGGCGCTGGCAAGGCGGCGGCGCTCCCCGGCGTTGTCGCTTCCCTCACCAGCCTGCCGGTAATCGGGGTTCCCATCCAGACGACGGATCTGGGCGGCCTCGACTCACTCCTCTCCATCGTGCAGATGCCGCCCGGCGTTCCGGTGGCCTGCATGGCGATCAACGGCGCCCGCAACGCCGCCATCATGGCCGGCAGGATACTGGCGGTGAGGCCCGTTTAACTCGATATTGCCCGCACCCGAAGTAAAGCCGGCGGCAAGAAGGAATGCTTCTTCGGGCTACCGCCAGCTTAGCCGGCCCTGCTTTTCGAAATATCGCTGGTGGTATTCCTCCGCCGGGTAGAAGGGGCCGGCCGCCAGGATTTCGGTGACGATCGGCCGCGTGTAATTTCCCTGCCTGTATTTTCCTGAGTTCTCCAGCTCCGCCAGCGATTTGAGCGCCGCCTGTTCCTGCTCCGGCGTAAAGTAGAAGATGGCAGAGCGGTACTGGCGGCCGATGTCCGGTCCCTGCCGGTCCTTTGTCGTCGGGTCGTGGATCTCCCAGAACTTCGACAGCAGCTCCTCATAGCGGACGCGTTCCGGATTGTACTCCACCAGCACCACCTCGGCGTGTCCGGTCTGGCCGGAGCAAACATCCTCGTACGTCGGATTTTCCACCATGCCGCCGGAGTAACCAGCGGTGACCTTGACGACACCCGGAACCTCCCTAAACGCCGCCTCCACGCCCCAGAAACAGCCGGCGCCAAACATTGCCTTTTCGGTTGCCATATCCCAGCCTCCTCAAATCGCTGATCAGGTTGGCCCTTGTGGAAGCGCCCGCCACATCAGTCCGCGGCGGAAACCCAAAGACCTTGTTTTTCATATACCCGTTTCGCTGCACCTTCTTCATATCTGTCGTGCGGCGGCGGCTTTGTCAGTCAGACCTGGTGGCAGTCTCGACCATGAGACGCAGCCGGCGACCGGACGCTAAAAAG
>JACWAM010000097.1 GCA_014874265.1 Thermoleophilia bacterium
CAGCGCTCCAGCAGAAAATCGGTCAGTTCCGGGTTCTTGGGCAAGAGCGGCCCGTGCAGGTAGGTTCCCACGGCGCCGCGGTAAACGGCCCCCTCCGTGCGATCCTCGGAATTATTACCATAGCCGGAAATAACGCGGCCGAGCGGCTGCTGCCCTTCCTCGAGAAAGGTTTTCCCGGAATGGTTTTCAAACCCGGCCAGGATCAGTCCCGGTCCCTTCAGATGCGAATCGATGACGACGTTGCCGATCAGGCGCTTGCTGCCAGCCACGGTATGCGCCTGGAACAGGCTTAGACCGGGCATCGTCTCGCCGGCGGCGGTGCGGTAGTACCGCCCCAGAAGCTGATAGCCGCCGCAGATCGACAGCAGCACCGCGTCTTTCTCCACGGCCTCGATCAGCCCGGCGCCCTTCCCGGCCAGATCCCGGGCAACCAGCGTCTGCTCGCGGTCCTGCCCGCCACCAAGATAAAAGAAATCATACGTCGTCCAGCCAGGCATTTCCTCCAGGCTAAAATTATCGACCCTGACACCAATGCCGCGCCACTGGCAGCGTTTGACCAGCGTGATGATATTCCCCCGGTCAGCGTAAATATTCATCATCGTAGGATACAGATGGGCGATCCTCAGCTCCATGAATGCCCCCGCGCCTGAGAAAAGGGCCCGCGTCCCGGAGCGGCTGCTATTTCCATACCAGATCACCCATTTCCTCAGCAGTCGTAAAATGCTGATGAATCGTCTGCCTGAGAGCCAGCATCGCCGTGTAAGTGGGAAGCACGTACAACGTCTCGTCTTCCTTGAGGCGGGCCAGGGATGAAGACAGCGCCGCCTTCAAATCAGGTTCCACGAAAAGGCGGTCCGGCTCGACGCCCGCGTATTTAAGCCTCATCGCCATTTCGGCGGCTCTGGTGCCGCTGCAAACCGCGCTGTGGACGCCGCCGGCCAGCTCTTCCAGATCCACATCCGATATCCAGGAGATGTCGCGCCCGTCGGCAATCTTGTCATTGAGGGCCACCAGCAGATGCTTCCGGCCAGGCTCGATCAGCAATGTACGCACGACCTCATTAAAGCCCGCCGGATTTTTGACCAGCAGCAGGCAGGTCTTCCTGCCGTCGATCAGAAGCTGCTCCACTCTCCCGAATGCAGCTGAAAAAGCCCCCAGTCCGGATCGGATCTCTGCCGGTCCGATGCCGAGCGCATGACAGCAGGCCGCGGCTCCCAATGCGTTATATACGTTGTAAAGTCCGGGGAGCCCCAATTTAACGGCGGCGCGGCCCGACGGCGTCACCAGATCGAAGCTGCATCCGCGCATACCGTCAAAGCGGAGGTTATCGGCAAAAATCGTGGGGGAGGGGCGCCTGTTGCCGCAACCGGGGCAATGATACTTCCCCAGGTGCCCCATGAAGAAGACATCGTAATCAAACATGTGGCCGCAAACCGTGCAGTACTTGGAGTCGGAAGCATGCTGCATCACCAAGCCGCCCGCAGATTCGTCCTCTATACCGTAACAGATGGAGTTTTCCGGCCTCAGTTTGGCCATTTCTGCGACCAGCGGGTCGTCGGCGTTAATCACCGCCAGGGTTTCGCTGCCCAGACCGGCCACAGCCGTTCGCCACAGGCCGGCGATATACTCCAGCTCGCCGTAGCGGTCCAGCTGGTCCCTAAACAGGTTCATCAACAAGATAGCCCGGGGCCCCAGCTGCCGGACCATTTCGGGAAAGATGGCCTCATCAACCTCAAACAGGCCAATTTCAGCCCCAGGGGCGCCGCCCAGCGAAGAATTGTTAAGCAGCGCCGTTGCCACCCCCGCCGCCAGATTCGCGCCCTCCCTGTTCCTGGCCACCTCCAACCCCGCCTGGGCCATGATGTCCGCAGTCATGGCGCTGGTTGTCGTCTTCCCGTTTGTAGCTGAAACTAGAACCGATCCACGCGCCAGTCTGGCCCCAAGCCGGCGGGAGATTTCCGGATCGAGTGCGCGAACCACCCTTCCCGGCAGCGTCGTGCCACCGTGCCCGGCGCGGCCGCTGACTAGCGAAATGGCGCGGGCCAGCGCGATTTTTGCGCTCATGACAGCCTTTGAGTCTTGGATTTTATCCTGGCGCGATTCGATCATTTGCATTTACATTCCGTTGTCACGCGCAACTCATCTTTAAAAAAATAGATCCTTCGACACTCTTGCCTCAGGTTGACATGTCATTGATGCTTCCATTTATGTTTGGCCATCGCATTTTTGCGGCGCTGCCTGCAAAATCTCCTGCCAGTATAGCATTGCCCGGCGCGGGCCTATCACAGCCCAAACACCGCAATCCCCGTAAAACCACCCGTTTAGACAGCTGGCGTGCTCAGGCTCGTCCCGGCTCCCCTTTTAACGCTCGATAATATGTATTATGTAACCTTACTGATTAATTTTGATTTGTTTCGATCTTGCTGGAAATCTAGTCAGGCAGCTTTGTCGGTTTTCGTTCTCCCCGTTTCCAGCCGATAAATGTTAGAACCGGCTTTCTAATTTAAACAAGTTCAACGCTTCGTTTTTCTATGTCTAATTCTAAAATCAGGCATCTTACAGCCACTGATTCAGCTTTTGCGGCTGGCGGCAGCAATAATCTGATGTGATAGGCTCTAAACTCACCTGTCTTTTAGTCGATAGAACGTGCGTGGATACGGATCAGAAAATTTCGCACCGGTTTTTAACACATACCAAAATTTCTATCGCCGCACTTGTGGTTCTGGCCGCATCAATTACCATACTGGCAACTTCCATTTCATTTGCTGACATTGCGCCGGAATCGGCGGCGCCGGCGCCGGAGAGCTCCGGCCAGATCTCTTCCGATGTTGCCGCCAAGCAGGTTTACGTAGAAAAGGAGCGCGACGACCTCGCCGTCCTTGATCTTGATATCGCGTCCGCGGAGCAATACCTGGATCAAAACCGGATGAAACTGGCGGACGCAAACGACAGGCTCAGCGACGCCCAAAACGAATACGACCAGACGTTGCAGATGTTCGAAGGCCGCCTGGCGCAGATTTACAAGCTGGGCGGCTATGACGCCTATTCGGTCCTTATGTCCAGCGACAGTTTTTCCGACGCGGTTTCCCGTGTTAATTACCTGGCGACGATCTCGGAAAATGACCGCAATCTCGTGGACCGCGTTAGAGCCGAAGCCGAACAGGTTCAGGCAATTCACCAGCAAATAGATGAGCTAAAGCAGGCGCAAGCCGTCGATGTAAAAGGCATGGAAGAACGGCGCACCGAGTTGCAGAACCGGATCGACATCGGTGTCAAGGATATCGATGCGGAAAACGCCCAGCTGGCACTGGCTCAGGCACGCGAGCAGCAGGCAGCCGCTCTGATGGCCAGCGCCGGGCCGCCAGCCGGCCCGGACGCGTCCGGCTCCGATCCCGCGACCGTTGGCGTGGCGCCGCCGTCAGGCCTAAGTCCAACAGGCGCTATCTTGAGCGGCGTCGCCAGCTGGTACGGGCCCGGATTCGACGGGCAAACTACCGCCGACGGCGAGCGCTACAACATGTACGCATTTACGGCCGCCAATAAAACCCTGCCGTTTGGCACCTGGCTGAAAGTGACTTACGGCGACCGGTCCGTGTTCGTCCGGATTAATGACCGCGGCCCATACGTCGGCGACCGCTTCCTTGATCTTTCCTATGCGAGCGCGCAGGCGCTTGGCCTGACCGGCATCGGTTACATTACGGCAGAGATCTACCGCTAAAATACGTTTAACATGGCTATACCGGCGTTGGCAACCGCCCGCGCCCGATTAACCTTCCCGAGTTGGCCATTATTCCCCCGCCACCTTGATCAGACTGATAACGTCATAATCCTTAAGCTTCTCCCGGCCCCTGAGAAAAGCCAGCTCGACAATGAAAGCGACGCCGACCACCTCGCCGCCAAGCTTTTCTACCAGATCGCACTTGGCTCTGGCGGTCCCCCCCGTCGCCAGCAGATCATCATGAACCAGAACCCTGGTCCCTTTTGTGATTGCGTCTTCATGGATCTCCAGGCTGTCAGTGCCGTATTCCAGCTCGTATTCAGCCGCGATCGTGTCATACGGCAGCTTGCCAGGCTTTCGGGCCGGCACAAAACCGGCGCCCAGCGTATAAGCCAGCGCCGCCCCGAGGATGAAGCCTCTCGCTTCCGCCCCCAAGACAATATCAACCTTTTTCCCTACACCAAATTCAGCCATCTGATCAACCGCGTAACGCAGCGCTTCCGCATCTTGCAAAAGCGGCGTGATATCCTTGAAAATGATGCCTTTCTTGGGGAAGTCGGGAATGTCCCTGACCAGGGAAACCAGATCCATGCATTGCTCCTTTCTGCCCGCCGCGGCGGGATTGGCCCGGATTATCCGGTGGTAAAATTCCGGAGTTCTTTGATCAGCAACAGATGCTTAAGATGAGAAGAAGCGGTCGCCAGATACTCCAGCGCGGAGATTCCCTCCTTGCGCGCCTGAGGATTCTGGGACCGCAGAGCCGGTGAGAGAATTTGTAATAACAAAGATGATTCCCGGTCAACCGAGCTCTTGAGAGTTTTCAGGTTCCGGGCGGCAATACCGTAACGGGCCAGGTCCGACGCTGCCGCCATTACTTCCACGTCCGTCTGATCGTAATGCTTGACGCCGCCCCTGGAGCTTCCCGCTATCAGGCCGTACTCTTCCAGCTCGCGCACGAGGTCGGCATCCGCGCCGGATGTCTCCAGGGCTTCTTCCAAAGTGTAGCTCTGTGATTCCGCGGCCGGAGTCTTCAAACTGATTTTCTTAAAGCGGCGGGTGCCGGCCGGACGAACTGCCACGGTGGCTTTCCGGGAAAGTTCCTGGCGGATTACCTTGAGAGGCAGAAATTCATCTCGCTGCAACGTCAGGATAGTGCGCAACCGTTCAATGTCTGCTTTGGAGTAGAGCCGGTAACCGCCCTCCGTCCGCTTCGGCGTTATCAGCTTCTCTTCTTCCAGATAGCGGATCTTACTGATGCTGATGTCCCGGAATTCCTGCTGTAATACCTTGACGACGGCGCCGATGGTCAGGGCGTTTCCGCGATTGTCCGCGGACTGCTTCGCGTTCATCGCTCGATAAAGGTCAGCTTGTACTTGCCAATCTGCAGCTGGTCGCCATCGGCAAGCTTTTGCGTCTCCACCCGGACGTGGTTGACATACGTGCCATTGAGACTTCCCTGGTCCTGAATGTAGTATCCATCATCCTGTTGGATCAACAGGGCATGATTTCTGGACACGGTGATGTCATCCAGAAATATGTCGCTCGCCGGATGCCGGCCGATTGTGGTCTTCTCCTCCGCGGGCCGGAAAGACTCGCCCGCCATCCCCCCGCCGCTGCGCACCACGAGCGAAACTCCTTCGGCAGGCTCCGCAATGGCGATTGCTTCCGCCTCTTTTTCTTCCCGTTCCGGCAAATAACGGATCGTGGTCTCTGAGCCGGTGTTTTCCTCTGGAAGAAGGGCGCCGCATTTACTGCAATATTTGCCTTCTTCAGAATTCTGATAACCGCATTCCTGACAATAAACCCTGGTCACAAGAGCTATTCTCCTTCTCGTGACTTAAAAGATCTGTCGATTTCCTGCTCAATGGCGTTCACAAGCCTGGGATTCTCCAGAACATGGCGCCGCCAGGCCGGCCGGGTGTTATTGACCACATATGGCTCTTTAAGAGCATCTTCCAGGCTTTTGCCATTTTGAATTTCCTGGATTAAAAAATACGTAACTCTCTCTTCGACGATGTCAACGCCCATATCTCTGAGAATATGTTCGATAGCTGGAACGATCCGGTCAGGCACGATTGCTACCCCTCCTCACGGTGGATTTTACGGAAGCGGCTTTTTATCGCCGCAAGGAAAGCTTACTTGTCACTGGGCGATCCGCCCATGGGGAACGGCTCCCGGCGGGAAAGGATTTCGCTTAACACGCTGACATCGTCATCCGTGATCAGCGATTTGCCCTCTCCCCTCTTTTTTGAAAGCCGCTGGACCAGCTCGGCCCGCAAGATATCGATCTTGCCATGCAAGATTCGCCGTTGAAAGCTGAGCTCTTGCTCCTGCGAGGCTAAATCGCGGATCATACTCTTCAGATCCTGCTCGGTCATACTCGACAATTCCGGCAAATTTTCCAACTTGACCTCCGATTACACAATTTGAATTTTATTATATTCTCACCGAAGCAAAGGTTCAACTTTAGCCTTAGAGCCTCCGAAAAGACACTGCGGGGCTAGGGAAAATCTGCCGATAAACTATCAAGGGCGAGATCCTCCAGCCGGTTGAAATCCCTGCATATCATCCGGTTCCAGCAGTGGTCTTTACCGAATGGTAAGCGCTGTAGAAACAGTCGGAGAATACTTTGGGGAAAAACCAGACATTGTTAAAATCACAACTTGAGGCAGCCGTCCTTCTGCTCAAGAAACTGAGTGAGGAGCTGTCGCCGCAGTATATCGGACTGATAACAACGAGCGGGCATACGCTGACCAGCCTGGCGGCAACGGGTTTTAACGGTGATTCTGACTCTCTGGCCTCGCTTGCCTCCGGATCATTCGCCGCCACCAGGGAGATGGCGCGCCTGATGGATGATTTTGACTTTACCGTAATGCTACATGAAGGCAATAACGTCAACATATATATTGTCCAGGTTACGGATGACGTTCTGCTAGTGATATGCTTCGGGAAAAAGACCCACATCGGCAAGGTGCGCCTGCTGGCCGGAAGGATGACAGGCGCACTGGCAGAAGCGCTCAGGAACGCGCCACCAGAGCTGACCCGCCAGCGGCTGACCCAGGCAGATGTTTACGCTGAAGGAGTCGGCCGCGTCATCGACGAGCTGTTTGATGTCGAAGGAGAGCAACATGGCCCTTATTAATCTCGCCGCGGGAGAAATCAACTACAAAATCGTCTATTACGGCTGCGCCCTGGGCGGCAAGACTACCAGTATCCAGTACGTCTACAAGAAAATTACGCCGCAGGTGAAAGGAAAGCTGGTCTCGATCGCAACCGAAGAGGAGCGAACGCTATATTTTGACTTTCTGCCACTGACGCTGGACAAGGTGAGGGGGCTGAAAACCCGGTTTCACCTCTATACCGTTCCCGGACAGCCGCAGTATAACGCCAGCCGGAAGCTCGTGATTCAAGGGATTGACGGCATTGTTTTTGTTGCCGACTCCCAAATCGACCGCCTCGACGATAATGTGGAAGCTTACCTCAACATGTGGGACAATCTAGCCGACCAAGGAGACAGCCCGCTTGACCTTGGGCTGGTAATGCAATACAACAAGCGCGACCTGACCGGGATCTTCCCCTCCGCAGACCTGAACGATCTGCTAAACCAAACCGATTCGGACTGGGTTGAGTCCTGCGCACTGACGGGCGAAGGCGTCTTCGAAGCGCTCCGGAATGTTACCAAACAGGTGATCGCCAGGACCAATGCCGCCGCCGAAGGCATGGCCCCCGATCCCTCCCGGGCCTGATTTAGACCTTACCGGCGGGACCAAGCAGAGCTCACGGGTTCAGCACCAAGCCCCACCCATGAACCAGTCTCCCGCGGTTTCCTGGCCGACCATCCACCATCCGCCATCTACTCTTACGCTTCCTGCTCGTGAGCCGCCATAACCTCGTCCAGCTTGGCGGAGAAGCGTTCCAGCAGCTCCCGCGAGTCATCGACCGTGTCCCCTTCGGCAAAAATCTCAAACATTGGCTCGTCGGGAGAGGGAAGGATCTGAACCCAGCCCCGGTCATAAAACACCTTGACCCCGTCGAGGCGGTCGACGTTCTCTTCGTCAAGGACACTCTCGGAGATTTCCCGCATCGCCACGCCTTTCAGGGACCAGGGACAGCTCTTCGTCTCTCTGAGCAGCGTAGTGTCGGGAATGTCTGCCACCAGCTGCGAGAGCGGCTTCTCCGACAGCGCCAGCAGCTCCAGCAGCTTTCCCATGCTCATCAAGGCATCCTGCGCGGGCAGGAAAGCGGGAAAGATATAGTCACCGCCCACCGCCCCGGCAAAGATCACGTCCGGCTGGGAGGCGGCCTCGGTCAGGGCAGCCTGAGAGACCTTTGTCCGGAGAATCCCGCAGCCGGTCCCCTCCACCAGCGCCTCCGCCAGCTTCGATACAGTGAGCGGTATGGCGATCTTGCCGCGACGCTCCGAATTTGCCATTAATTTGAGGAGAAGAAAAAGCGTTTTTTCAGGGGAAATCTCATTTCCCTTCTCATCAACGATAAACATTTTTTCGGCGGCATTGTCAATGGTTATGCCCATGTCGGCCCCGGCGGACAGGACCAGCTTCCGCAGTCTCAGCCCGTCATCAAACCTGGCCGAGAGGGATCCCTTGCTCTCATCCAGGAACCCGTTCATGGCGATAATCTCCGCTCCCAGTTTCGAGAGCATCTGCCCCGCAATGAGCGATGCCGAGCTGTAGCTGTAATCGAGGACAAAACGGAAATTGCGGGTCCGGATCTTGTCCGTGTCCCAGTTTGACAGAAGCCCCTGGATGTACTCCTCATATGACCGGGCCGGGTACATGATCCGGCCAATCTCGGTATAAAAAGCCCGCCGGTAATTGTGCTGATTGTAATATTTCTCGATCTCGCGCTCACTGGCCGGCGAGATGGGGCTGCCCGGCGGCTCGAAGAACAGGATCTGAATTACCTCCGTGTGCCATGCGGAGGTGCGGACATGAATGCCGCCGACGGCGCTGCCTCGCTTAAGTCCGAATCGGTTAACCGCAGCCGGGGTTACCCTGAGGTCGCGCACGTTCACGCCTGTTGAGGTGAGGCCCGCGATGATGGCGCGTTTGATCATCCGCGAAGCCGGATGCTCGTCACGGCTGCAAGTAACCTGGGCGCCTTTGTCAACGGTGGTGCCGTAAGCCATGCCCAGTTTCAGGGCCAGCTCGGTTGTGATATCAACATTCACCAGACCCGAGACGCCGTCCCGGCCAAACAGCATGCTCAGCGCCCGCCATTCCCAGATGATGCTGCTAAAAACGTGCGCACCAGCTTCAATTACCTTGAAGGGATAGATCTTGACGTTGCTCGCGATCATGCTGTGCTCGCCGATGCTGCATTCGTCGCCAATGGCGGCGTTGGCGTGGATGGTGGCGTTGGGTTTGATCTCACAGTTCTTTCCAATTAAAGAGCCGCTGACTTTGGCGCCAGAGCCAATGTAAGTGTTGGAGTCGATAACGCAGTGGTCCGTCTCGGCATTGTCCTTGATTACCACGTTATTGCCAAAGATGGAATACGGCTGGATCTTTGCTTCCGGATCAATCTTGGCGTAGTTCCCGATCAGGGCCGGGCCGCGAATATTGTCCAGATGATCAAGATTTAATTTCTCGCCAATATAGATGTTGTCCTCAAGTCTGATTCCAGGTATATTTACTTTTACCTTTCCATCAAGAGCATCATGGTTGGCCCGGAGATACTGATTGACATTGCCGATGTCCTGCCAGTAACCCTCGAGCGGATAACCATACATGGGTTTCCCCCGTTCGAGCATCTTCGGGAACAAGTCCCGGCTGAAGTCATATTTGGCCCCTTCGGGAATATACTCGAAGACTTCCGGCTCCAGCACGTAAATGCCGGTATTGACGTAATCGCTAAATACCTGTCCCCAGCTCGGCTTTTCCAGGAACTGTTTGATGCGCTTTTCTTCATCAACAATTACGACACCAAATTCAAGCGGATTCTCAACGGATTTCAGCGCGATTGTAATCAACGATCCTTTGTTCTTGTGAAAATCGATGACTTCGCTTAAGTCAAAATCCGTGAGCGCGTCGCCGCTGATGACGATAAAGGTTTCATCCAGGTGCTCCGCGGCGTTCCGGACGCTGCCGGCCGTGCCCAGCGGGCTCTCTTCCACGGAATACTCGATCGAGACTCCCAGTAAAGAACCATCCCCGAAATAACCCCGGACGATCTGTGGCAGGAAGGCGACAGTGACAACAATGTCGTTAAGGCCATGGAGCTTGAGCAGCTCGATGATATGCTCCATACATGGTTTATTAACGATGGGAACCATCGGCTTCGGCTGGTTGCTGGTCAGCGGCCGCAGCCTGGTCCCCTCTCCCCCGGCCATCACTACTGCCTTCATCTAGCCCCTTTCTTTTTCCAGGTTTTCAGAGCGCTACTGGCGGCGCTCGGCCCGCAAGCTAGAGCCCGTTGGCGATTCTTGAGCCGGCAAGGGAGAAGCCGCGCGCCAGGTATGCCACCGCCGATATCAGCGAGCCGGCGACTCCGGCCCAGAAGAGCCAGCGCCCGACCGTAATGCCATCCGCTTGCACGCCCGCCATGGCCAGGATCACGGCCACCATGATCAGCGCCGTATAAGCTTTCCCCAAAAGCGATACACGGAGCTTGACACCCCGGTTCACAAGCAGCTTATACCCCAGCAGCATGAAAATGTCCCGGGCCAACACCAGAACAACACCGGCAACCGGCAGGGCGCCGTTAATCGACAGAGCGATGATAGCGGACCCGACCAGAATGCGATCCGCGACCGGATCGAGAGATTTCCCCAGCTCAGAGACCGTGCCGGTGCCGCGCGCCAGGCGGCCGTCCACGAAGTCGGTCAGGGCCGCGCCGATAAAGATAAATGTGGCCAGAACGCTCGAGCCTTCCGGAGAGCCAAGCAGCAGGATGGCCACCGCCGGCGCCGCCAGGATACGCAGACTGGTAATGAAATTGGCCGCGTGCGACAGATTGCCTTCCATTCTCCGGACTTACACAAAACCACGGGACTGGAACCGCCACGGAGATATCCCGGCGCGGAAACCGCCTTGGCTAAAGATATCACAGTGGCCTGATGGCCAAAAGCCGTGGCAGCGCCACATGGCATTATCAGTCGCCCCGGTGGCGAACGCGGAACGAGAAACAGATTCCATGAAATCCGCTTCAGGAAATCCGTTTGTATGACCTAACGGCCAGAAAGATAAACACCACGAGAATCGCGGCCATCCAGAGGAGGGCCCGGCCCACATGATAGGTCTGCCCGCTGATCATCAGCGAGCGCAGCGCATCCACGGTAACCGTCACCGGTTGGTTGGCGGCAAATTCCTGCAGCCAGGAGGGCATCGTTGCTACCGGCACAAAGGCGCCGCTGGCAAATACGAATGGAAATATCCAGATGAAGCCGGCGATCTGGACCGTCTCCGGATCGCGGACGTTCAGGCCGATCGTGGCAGAGATCCATGAAAACGAGTAGGCAAACAGAAGCACCAGCACCAGCGCCGCCAAAGCATGGAAGAATCCTCCCTGGAACCGGAAGCCCAAAACCATTCCAACGACAACCATGAGGACAACGACAAAGAAATTGCGAAGCAGATCGGCCGTGGTCCGCCCCGCCAGGACCGCCGAGCGCGCGATCGGCAGCGAGCGGAACCGGTCAACCATGCCTTTGGAGAGGTCATCGGCCAGCCCGACCGAAGTCGCCGTCGAGCCAAACATCGCCACCTGCATCAAAATGCCAGGCAGCAGGAATTCGATGTAGCTGCGGCTGCCGGTAGAAGCCCCGATGGCTCCTCCAAACACGTAATTGAACAGGAGGAGAAACATTACCGGCTGGATGGATGAAAACACGAGAAGCTGCGGGATGCGAACGTATCGCTTGAGATTGCGGCTGGTCAGCATCAGCATATCGGCGATGCTGTTATTCAGGGTATTCCAGTCCAGCATACTCTCCTCCCCCTTCCGGGCCGGCGCCGGTCACAAAGCCGGCGCTTACCTCTCCGGTTCCCTGCTGGTGACATGAGAAAACACGGCTATTCATTCCGATTTCCTGCCGGTGAGGGCCAGAAACACCTCGTTAAGCGTCGGTTTGCGCAAATGGACGTCGGCGATATTAATCCCGCTCGCGTCCAGCCGGCGAACCAACTGCGTCAGCGCATCGGTGCTGCTGGCTACGGACCCCGAGATCCGGCCCAGCGGCAGATCGAAAGCCTGGTTGCCAGAAAACAGATCCTTGGTTACATCCCGGGCGCGCTCGAGCTGTTCGCCCGATTGGACCCCGAACTCCAGGATGCTGCCGCCGATCCTGTCTTTCAGCTCGGAAGCGGTCCCCTCGGCGATCAACCGGCCCCGGTCGATGATGGCAATCCGCTTGGCCAGCTCTTCAGCTTCCTCCAGGTTTTGCGTCGTGAGCAGAAGCGTAGTGCCGCCGACGACAAGCTCGCGGATTACATCCCAAAGCTCCGCGCGGCCGCGCGGATCGAGCCCGGTAGTCGGCTCGTCGAGAAACAGGATGCTGGGAGAGGTGATAAAACTTGCTCCCAGGTCGAGGCGCCGGCGCATGCCCCCCGAGTAGGTCCGGCCGGTTCTGTCGGCGGCACCGTCCAGGTCGAGCTGCCGGAGAATCTCATCCGCCCTCCGCCGGGCCTCCCTTCTGCCAAGATGGTAGAGGCGGCCCACCATCTCCAGGTTTTCCCTGCCGGTGAGATGGTCATCGATGGCGGCAAACTGGCCGGCAAAACCGATAATCTTTCTCACCTGCGCCGCCTGGGAAACCACATCAATGCCGCTTACTTCCACCGAGCCAGAATCTGGCTTAAGCAGAGTGGTCATGATTTTAATCAGGGTGGTCTTACCGGCGCCGTTCGGACCGAGCAGGGCATAAATGCTCCCCTGAGGAATTGACAAATCGATTTTTTTAAGCGCCTTAACATCCCCAAAGCTTTTACTGACGCCGCTTACTTTAATTGCATCCATGGATGTTATTTACCCCGTTGTCGTAAAAAAGTCGCTCAATATCTCCCGGGCAAGCAAGCTTTCCGCAGCTGTTGCGGCGCCATTCGTTGCAGGGGAAGTTGCTGTCTC
>JACWAM010000098.1 GCA_014874265.1 Thermoleophilia bacterium
ATTCTAATCTCTGGACAGATTTGCCGCGGTGATCATTCTCCGTCTCGGGCAACCCGCACAATAAAAGGACGGAGACATTTCTCTAAAATTGCAAGCTTTTATCAAATCTCCAGAAGGAGTGAAAATGCCCAAAAGAGGCCAGGCCCAGATAAAAAAAACCCAAAGCAAAGTTAAAAAGACAGCAAAAGTACCCAGTGAAGACAAGCTGTTTCAGCTACATCAGGAACTGCTGGCGTCAATCGTCTCTTCATCGGAGGACGCCATCATCGGCAAGACCTTGAACGGCGTCATCACCAGCTGGAACAAGGGGGCCGAACTGCTTTACGGATACACGGAAAATGAAATTGTCGGCAAGCCAATTTCAGTCATCGTTGCCCCCGGCAGACAAGACGAAATGCCCGCCATCCTCACCAAGCTGGCCCGCGGTGACCGTGTTGATCACTATGATACCCAGCGCCTCCGCAAAGACGGCTCCCTGATTGACATCTCGCTGACAGTCTCGCCGATTAAAAACGCAGAAGGGCAGATTATTGGAGCTTCCACAATCGCCCGTGACATCACCGCCCAGAAGCAGGCAGCCCAGTACGCCCGCTCGCTGATCGAGGCCAGCCTTGACCCGCTGGTCACCATCAGCCCCGAGGGCAAGATCACCGACGTAAACGAAGCTTCAGTAAGGGCGACCGGTGTCCCCAGGGAGAAACTGATCGGCACCGATTTCTCCAACTATTTCACTGAGCCGGAAAAGGCCCGCGGGGGCTACCAGCAGGTATTTGACAAAGGCTCGGTTTCCGACTATCCGCTTACCATCCGCCACCGGGACGGCAACCAGATGGACGTGCTTTACAACGCTTCGGTCTACCGGGATACGAAAGATAATGTTCTGGGAGTGTTTGCCGCCGCCCGTGACGTCACCGCCCAAAGACAGGCGGAAAAAGTAGCCCAGCAAAGATCTAAGGAGCTGGTCAGGCTGGCCGAGCTGGAACAATTCCAAAAACTCACGGTCGGACGTGAGCTGAAGATGATCGAACTAAAGCGGGAGATTCAGGAACTAAAGCACCGTCTCGGTGAAGGGCTCGATGATCAGATCACCGAAGGACCTGACAACTAATCCGTGATATAATCAGATCTCTTTTTAGATGCTCTTATGAATAGAGTTATACCCCTCCAGAAAAAAATGAACGATCCTGAGACTGGCCCCTATCAAGGAGATTCAGTCTTGTCATTGGAAGCTGAGTTGCAGGAAAAGGTCAACTTCCTCGAACAAACCCATTTTGCAAATATGAATATCATCGATGATCTTAACGCGGAAAGGCAAAAACTGGAAAACTACCAGCGGGCCGCAATAAACATCCTCGAGGATTTGAACTCAGAACGCCGTAAAATGGAGTACTCGCAACGCGCCACCTTTAACATCCTCCAGGATTACAACCTGGAAAAGGCAAGACTGAACGACATCCAGACAGCTGCCATTAATATCCTGGAGGATTTTAACCTGGGAAAAAACCGGATGGAGGATGCCCAACGCGCCACCATCAATATCCTTGAGGACTTCAACCTTGAAAAAGAAAGGGCCGAGCTCGCAAACATCGAGCTTCAGGAACGCACCGATGAACTAAAGCAGTCAAACGCCGAGCTGGAGCAATTCGCTTACGTCTCTTCTCACGACTTGCAGGAACCCCTGCGGATGGTGGCCAGCTACGTGCAGTTACTGGAAAATCGGTATCGGGACCAGCTTGATGACGATGCCCGCGACTTCATCCATTTCGCCTCGGACGGAGCCAACCGCATGCAGATAATGATCAAGGACCTGCTGCAATACTCGCGGGTTGGCAGCCGGGGTAAACCATTTGAAAGCGTTGACACCGAAGCCGCCCTGCTGCAGGCGCTATCAAACCTAAGATTATCTATCAACGAAAAAATCGCCAGTATCTCCAATGATCCCCTGCCGACAATCACAGGCGACCGCTCGCAGATTTCGCAGCTGTTCCAAAACCTGGTTGGAAACGCCATCAAGTTTGGCAAGCAGGGCGAGTCTCCCTTCATCCACATCTCTGTGCGTAAGCAAAAGCTGGCTTGGCAGTTTTCTGTTGAAGACAAGGGCATTGGCCTCGCCAGGGAATATTTTGAGCGTATTTTTGTCATCTTCCAAAGGTTGCACGGCTACGATAAATTTGGGGCTGCCGGCGGCACCGGTATTGGACTGGCTATCTGCAAACGGATCGTCGAGCGGCACGGGGGCCGCATCTGGCTTGAATCAGAGCCGGGCAAGGGCAGCACTTTTTATTTCACCATCCCGCGAGCCGAAGGCGATGGAGGCAGCCGGCAATGACACTCACTTTCGGCCACACGAGAGAGCATCGCGCTATCAACATTTTACTTTGCGAAGACAATCCTGGAGACGTCCGTCTCATCCGTGAAGTCTTTAATGAAACAGCAGCCCGCTTGGAACTGAGCGTCGTCATGGACGGCGAAGAAGCCCTTGACTACTTTCGCTGCCTGGATGGGCATGGGAAAACAGAGATGCCGGAATTGATCATTCTTGACCTCAACATGCCAAAAAAAGACGGCCGCGAGGTGCTAAGGGAAATAAAAAAGAACCGGAAACTCAAAAGGATACCGGTAATAGTGCTGACCGCTTCCGAGGCGGAATGGGATATAGACACGTGCTACGAACTCGGCGCCAACTGCGTACTTACCAAGCCTATTAACCTGGATCAATTTGCCGACATGCTGAATACGATTGAGAAATTCTGGCTGGACATGGTGAAGCTGCCAAAGATGGAGTCATTCTAGAATGCGTTGAAATGCCTTGCCGGCCTTCGTTGCCGTTCGGCGCTGGCGGGGCTGTTGCATTGAAATTGATTGTCGATTCCCGATCACGCCAATGATCGCCACCTGCAGGAACCAGAGCATTACCAGCCCCCAGCTGCCTGGATGCGCCCACCAGCCCCAGGCCTGCATATCAATCGCCGTCCAGACCCGCCAGTAATCTGCCTCCACCAAAGCAAAAGATATTCCCAGAGCCGCCAGCATCATCGCCCGGCCCCTGCCCGCGTAAATCCCCGTCCCTGTCAATAACAACAGGACCATAACAAATGGAATCAACAGCACAACAAGGTGATGCGTAAACAATATGGTCTGAACAATCAAAAAGTCGGTGATAAGCAGGCTGAAGAGCACGTAACTCACCGGTCCTGCCTCACTGCGGAACCTTAGGAGAAAATAAACTGTGGGAGCGCCAATTGCGGCGACCAGTAAAATTTCAATCAATTTCAGGATTCCCGTTCCCGGAAGACCAGTGGCCCGCACCATGAGTGCCGGCACAGCCATGTTGACCCAGTAATGCAGCTGCCGCGCTGAGTGGCTAAGCAGCGCGCCGGGGAGATTAAGATCCAGCAGCCTGCCGAAATATGCCCAGGAGGCCAATTCGAGCGAAAGAATCGCCGCCAGGCCGCCCGTAAGCGCGCACCACTGCTTTCGCGCCAGAAAATAGGCGAAAAGCAGCAGCGGCATCAACTTTACCATCACAGCCAGGCCAAGCATTACTCCGGCGGCGGACAGCCTGCGGTTCACCGTGAAGTAAAAGCAGGCGCAGAGCAAGAAGAGCACCAGAATGTTTGCCTGGTTGATTGCCAGATTAGACCAGACAGGCGTAAACATGATGGCAATGAGCGCCAGCAGCCAGAGGGGCAGCCCTGGACCGGCTTTTTTTAGAGAGCGCCAGAGAAGCAGTACCGAGCCGGACAGAGACAGGTAGCCGATCACCAGGAAAATCTTGTGCGCCGCGGCCAGAGAAAAAGCAAGCAGCGGCTGCAGGAATAACAGAAATGGAGCCGGATAAAGATATTCGTTAAGACCCGTGCTAATGCCCAGCCGAGCCAGCTCGGCGGCCACAGCCTGGCGCTCGAATGGATTTAGGCCTTGGGACGCCGCCCGCGCCGAAGCGTAATAAACGCTGAAGTCTGTGAAATATTCGCGGAAAGGGAAATAGACGCCTTCGTGAATAAACGCAATGGCGGCCAATAGAATCACTGCTGAAATAACTGTTAATTGTCTTTTACAGTAATGGAGGCCTGGCCCGGCGGAATTGAGCTTCATTACATCATCTCACTTGCGCACAAACAGGAAGAGCATATTGCCAGGGAAGTCCCATTTGTCAACCAAGCGCCAGTTTTTTTCCAGCGTCTGCAGCCGTTCAGCGGTAGCGGGGCTGCCGCCATCGCTGTTGTCAGAGTCAACCAGCCAGACGTGGTTAAAACCAGCGACATCTTCATCGATGCGATCGTTCGTCTGTGATGCGGAAAACAACTGCAGGCCGCTGCCGGCAAAATAGCCGGACCGGTAACCGTTCCAGGGCACACCCTTTGCAGCAAAAAAGATTGAATCCGTATCAGTCGCCGGGAATCCCCCGGCCAGGGGCATTGGCTTTGGCATGTAAAAACTGGCCGCCACCGTGCATTCGTGCAATGGAAAACAATAAAGCAGATCGTTCCGCCTCCGGTTGTGGGAAACAGTTGCCATCAGGGCGCGCCAGTTGCCGACTTTATTATCATCAAACTTGAGTTCTATGGCGGTTAACCCCAGAAGCACCGCCAGCAGCGTCACGCCAGCCAGCACGGCTGAGCGGTGCGGCGCCGCGGCCAAGGCCGCCCCTGCCAGAACCAGCAGCGGCGGCGCCGCCCACAGGTAAAAACGGGCCGCCGGGGGACGGCTCATGACCGCATCCGCTACAATCGGCCCGATCAACAAAATGAATGCAAATATGGCAACGGCGGCGCCTTCCCTCCTGGACAGCATGCGGCGCGCCTGCCGTGAAACTGCCATCAGCAAAAAGACGGCGGCGGCCGCCCCTCCCGCAAATAAAAAAATGGCAAGCCCGGGAAGCCCCAGGACTGAATTTCCATAATTGAGATCATTCACAATCCAGTCGCCGCCGGAAAAAACAACAAGCGTCTGAAGCAAGCCTTTCAGGACCAAACCGGGATGTGGCCAGGAAAGAACCAGCCAGTGGTTGGCAAGCCTTGCCCGCCCGGCCGCCGAGATGACAATGACAGCCGCCACCAGCCCCGCCTGTCCTGCGAGCCACCACTTCCGCTCCCCATCTCCTGGCTTTCGCGCCAGCCAGTAAAGCGGCCAGCCTGCGACAATCAGAACTGGCCCCAGGTAATAGGTCAGGCAAGCGGCGGCGCCGGTTATCACGTATCCGCACCAGTTTAATAGGCCGCCCCTCCTTGCGCTGCGTACGATCAACCACAGAAAAGCGGTGGAGAGGAAAACAACCCAGGAATAAGAAGTGGCCTGGCGCGAATACCACACCAGAACGGGCGAGAAAGCCGCCAGTGCGGCCGCCCATAGCCCAACGCTACAGTTGAACAGCTCTTTTCCAGCCAGATAAACAAGCGCTACAGTAAGAACACCGGCCCCCCATGACAGCAGTCTTACTCCAGCGTCGCCGGAAGCAACAGCAAACCAGAAGTGCCCCATAAGGTAATACAGGGGCGGATGCCCGGAAGCGGCCGCCTCGCTGATAACTGACTTGAGCGGCAGCTTTGAGGCCCAGACCGTATACAGCTCGTCATACCAGAGGCCGCGCCCGTCCAGCCAGGCGATGCGAATCAGCGCCCCTGCCGCAAGAATAAAAACAAGGACAAAAGGCGCTGATGCCAGCCTGCTGCGGAAACTACTTTTTGATTTAAAAACAAAAGTTGACATTGGCAGATGCTGGCCGGAATTTCAAAACATGCCTGTAACATTCAATTGACAATTCCATTTAATCCCATAGAAACTGACAGGATTTCCTTTAGGCTCACAGAATATCAGATTAGCCTGCAATGCCATCAATTCTTTATCGAGGAAAAACCTGCAATCATCAACAGCGGAAA
>JACWAM010000099.1 GCA_014874265.1 Thermoleophilia bacterium
ATGCGATCCAGTACCTGGCGAATATTATTGTCTTTAGGGGCTTGCCCAGCCGCAAGCGGGTTATTATCGACGCCGAGGATTACCGCGAGCGCCGCAATGACGTCCTGACAGGCCTCGCTGAGCGCGCTGCTGCCGAGGTTCTGAAGGGAAAGCATCGCTATGAACTTAAGCCCATGAGCGCCGCGGAGCGCCGCATCATCCATGTGCACTTGCAGGACCGCAAAGGCATCCAGACCGAGAGCGAGGGAAACGAGCCCTTCCGGTACGTAGTCGTCACCCGTTCCTGAAGCCGGATATTGGACTTTGGATTTTGGATTGTTCCAAAATCCAATCACGAGATTCAGCAATCGCTTTACGCCTTGTGGCTGGCTCCCGGAAGGAAGCGGTGGCGGCGCGATGGGATAGGACGCTTACCGGGCCGGGTAGCCCGCTTCCGCCAACGTCTTTTTGATGTTATCGAGGCTGACCGTGTTTTCATCAAAAACGACGTCTACCTCTTTAGTATCCACGTCAGCGTTTATTGATTCCACACCGGCGAGGGCTTTGCCCGCGTTTTCAATCGTCATCGTGCAATGACCGCAAGATATGTTGGGGACATTTAGCTTGACTTCCTGCATGATTCCTCCCATAAAATGAATTCACCGCCGGCAAGTGTGCGGGCGGAAGATCCTTGTTAAGCATAAAAAGGATACCAGAGAGACGTGTAGAAAAAGAAGGCCTGAAACGCTTCCGGAACTTGAAAGAGAAGGGAAACATATGGCCAAGGAAAGAGTAGTGCAAAGTTTTCAGCTCCACCGGCACTTGCGCCGGGTAGAGATTCCCTGCTCCTGGTGCGGCGCTCCCGTGGCGCTTGCCGATGGAGATTTTTGCGGTGTTTGTATTGACTGCGGCACCGTCATGTTTCGCGGTCCGCGGCGGCGGGTGACCGGGGATGAGCTTCTGGCCCGCCTTCAGCAGGACCGCGTCACCGTCTCTGCCGGTTAACCATCCCGGGCCGATTGCCCGGAATTAACAACTGGACACGATAATGCGACTCGCTCAAGAATTCGCTCGGGCTCAGCAAGAAATATAATCTTTAGCGAGTTCGCATGGTCAATTGCATGTCTCTGGTTTCGGCGCCGGTTAGTCCGGCGCAGCTCGCGGGGACGTGATAAGATCAGCTTTGCTATTCACGCTTCCATCTGCGAGCCTTCATGCCAGACTCACCTCACTCAAGCGACAAATCGGTCAAAAAACAATTCGTTTCCCGGCTTTCTCCTGGTGAAGCCGTGTCGGAAACCTTCTTCCTGAGCGAGATCGAGGAGCGGAGCACCCGCGACGGGCGGCCTTTTCTGGCGCTGAAGCTGAGCGACCGCACCGGTGTCATTGAGGGGAGGATGTGGGGGCAGACGCTTGACGCTGGCAGCCCGGAGCCGCTGACGTTCGTCCGGATAGAGGGACGCGTTGAACGTTACCGCGGCCGGCTCCGCCTGCTGGTGGAGGCGGCCGGGTTTATCGAAGCCGCCGGTTTGAATCAGCGCGATTTTCTTCCCGGTTCTTACCGCAGCACGGAAGAGATGACAGGCTTCCTCAACTATTTTCTGACTGAGGTTTTCGATGAGGATTACCAGGCGTTGCTTCACTCATTTTTTTCCCGGCCCGGTTTTATGAAGGAATTCAGCCTGGCCCCCGGCGATGTCCGTTCTCACCATGCCTACCTGGGAGGGTTGCTGGAGCACACGGTGTCGGTCACGACTTTATGCCAGCACACCGCCGTGCAGCATCCCAGGCTCAACAGCGACCTCCTGATCACGGCGGCGCTTCTCCACGATGTTGGCAAAATTGAAGAGTTTTGCTATGAGGGACGCATCAGTCTCAGCCGCGAGGGGAAGCTCCTGGGGCACGTCCTCATTGGCCAGCGAATGATTGAGCAGCGCCTCCGGGAGGAGCTGCCGGACTTCCCGCGGGAAAAGGAGCTGCAGCTGGTGCACGCCGTCATCAGCCATCACGGCGAGCTGGAATGGGGGGCGCTGAAGCGGCCGCAAAGCCCTGAAGCGCTGGTCCTGCACCATGTGGACAACCTCGACGCCCGTGTCAAAGGATTTTTCGAGGTTTTGCGGGGAAAGGGAGAACTGAGCTGGCCGGAGGTGAAGAATTATTTTCGCCGGCCGTTAAACGAGCCGGCTGCCGCCGACAGCGAGCCCGGCGGCTATGACCGTGGGTAACTGTCAGAGCATTCCCGCCCGCCTCTTTAGGAATCCTCTTTAATTACCTTGTCGATTTGCGTCTCGACGTCGCCTTCGAGCTCCGGGCTTGATAGTCTCTCCCGCTTGCGGTCCCTGTCCGCTTCCGTCTCCATGAAAGTCTCGCCGCTGACCATGGCGTCAAAAGCTTTTGCTTTCAGGCGAGCCCGGGTCTCATCGATGCGGCGGCGCATTTCATCCTGGTCCAGGCGGGACCGGCCCGGCTGGGGAGCCACGGGGGGTGCCGGAACCGCCGGAGCTGCAGCCTCCGGCTCCGGTTCATTTTCCTCCTCCACCGTGGGCTCGCCTTCCGCGGGCGTCTTTAGGGCAGAAAACATATCCGCATCCGCCTCGGGCTCCGGCTCCATCTGCGCCATCTCGGCCAGGTTTGGCCGCTCAGGTGTAGCTGCCGGAGAATCCATTGTTTCGCCTGACTCCGTTGCCCTTTCCCGATCCTCAGCCTGAGCTTCCGCTTCGAGGCCGGCAACGGCCAGCTCTTCTTCGGCCATCTCGCTTTCGAGCTCCTCCGCCGGAAACCGCACCGGTTCTGCCGGCTCCGCCTGTTCAGGCTCAGGCGTCGTGGCCAAAGGCGGCGCAACCGCTTCTGGGGGCTCGGCAGCCGGCTCTTCCGGAGCTTCGGCCTCCTCCCCGGCGCCGGCCGCAACCGGCGGGCCGGCCGCCGTCTCCTCGACGACGAAATCTTCTTCCACAAGCGCGGCTGCCTCTGCTCCCAGCTCCAGCTCGGCCTCAGCTGTCTCTATTTTAAGCTCCAGCGCCGCCACCGCTTCTTCTCCCTCAGCGGCGCCAACCGGCGAGCCTTCGGCCGTCGCCTCAACTCCCGCATCCGGACGAGCCTCGGCCAGTTGAGTCTCCACTTGACGCCTGGTTTCTTCCAGCCTGGACTCAAAATTGACGCCGCCGCCTGGCGCCGTGGAAACAGGCCCGGCGGCGGGGGCCTCGGGGCGTGGCAGCGCCGGCCGGCCGCTGCCCAGCAGCATCCGCCTCAGCTCGCGGCCCGGTTTGGGAGCGAACAAAAGCGCCACACCGGCGCCGATGATGCCGCCGAATAAAAATTTGGAAAATTTTGCCATTCGAACCAATCCCTCCGAATTTGGAACATCATTTTATTACCTGTTTCGGTAAAAAGAAAGGATGCTCAAAAGCTATTTATCTTTGTCCATATAGCCTCTTCTTAATTCCTTAAGTCTCCGACCGAGTTCTTTCTCAAACCCGCGGTCCGACGGGTTATAGTAGCTGCGAGTTTCCAGCCCCGGCGGCAGGTAGTCCTGCGCTGCGCGCCCTCCGGGATAATTATGCGGATACTTATAGCCTTCGCCATGCCCCAGCTTCCTGGCGCCGGGGTAATGAGCGTCGCGGAGATGCTTCGGCGGTCTCCGGGTTCCCTCTTCTTTCACGTCATTCATGGCGGCGGCGATCGCCCGCAGGGACGAGTTGCTTCTGGGCGCAAGCGACAGGTAAGCGGCGCCCTGGGCCAGATTAAGCTGGCACTCCGGCAGACCGACGAATTCAACCGCCCGCGAAACGGCGGTGGCGACCACGAGCGCCTGCGGGTCGGCGTTGCCGATGTCTTCCGAGGCAAAGATTACCATGCGCCGAGCAATATATTTTGGGTCCTCGCCACCGGTGAGCATCACCGCCAGCCAGTAGATGGCCGCGTCGGGATCGCTGCCCCGCATGCTCTTGATGAAGGCGGAGATAGCATCATAGTGAAGGTCGCCGCCTTTTTGATAAAAAACTGGTTTTCTATGTATAGCTTCTTCAACGCTTTTTACCGGCATCACGCCTTTTTTTCCGGCCGGCATCAGCGCCGCCGCAGCCTCCAGAATGATTAGCGCCGCCCTGGCGTCCCCGGCCGCCGCCTGGATGATTGCCTCCAGGCCGGTCCGGTTCAGCTTCAGGCCGCTCTCGCCCAGACCCCGGCCGCGGTCGGTCAGCGCCCGCTTGACAATACCTTCAATCGACTGCCGGTCAAGACGCTTGAACTCAAACAGCTCGCAGCGGGAGATCAGCGGTCCGATGATCTCAAAATAGGGATTCTCGGTGGTGGCGCCAACGAGGGTGACGCCGCCGCTTTCCACTACGGGCAGCAGGGCGTCCTGCTGGGCTTTGCTGAAGCGGTGGATCTCATCCACGAACAGAATTGTTTGTTTGCCGTGCACCGCCATCTCGCTGTCCGCCTCGGCGAATACCCGGCGCAGGTCCGCCACGCCCGAGTTGACGGCGCTAACCTGGCGAAAGTTTGCCTTGGTCTGGCTGGCGATGATGCGCGCCAGGCTTGTTTTTCCTGTGCCGGGGGGCCCGAAAAGGATCATTGACGGCAGCCGGTCTGACTCGATTGCCTGCCGCAGCGCGCCCCCGGGAGCGAGGATTTCCTCCTGCCCCGCGAATTCCGTCAGCGACGCCGGCCGCATCCGGTACGGCAGCGGCCCCCGGGGATCAGAAACTTCCCCGTTTTGCAGGTTAAAAAGATTAAATTCACCCATAATTAAATTCTATCATGACGGCAGACAGCCGGTTGCCTGCCTCCTGAAATTGCCCCGTCAGCTTGCCAATCGCCATTTCTGCGAGCTACAATTTTGACGAAATTACTCTTTGGAAGGAACCGCAACACATGAGCGATAAGGTGCTGGTGCTCAATGCCACCTATGAGCCGCTCAATGTCTGTACCGCCAAGCGGGCGGTCGTCCTGATGTTAAAGCGCAAGGCCGAACCGCTCGAGGTGTCGGAGAGGCTGTACCATTCTTCTCGGGACGCCTTCCGCCTTCCGGATGTCATCAAATTAAATTACTATGTCAAAGTTCCCCGGGAAGGGTCACGCAAGGTTTCCCGGCGGGCGATTCTGGCCCGGGACAATCACTGCTGCCAGTACTGCGGCTCGCGCGCGCACCTGACTATCGACCACGTTATCCCCAAGAGTCGCGGCGGCGCCACCACCTGGGAAAATATTGTCACCTCCTGCGCACCGTGCAACTCACGCAAAGGGGACCGGCTTCCGCGGGAGGCGAACATGCATCCCCGGACCAACCCACGGCCTCCCGATCCATTTGCTTTCATTTATATGGCCGTGTCTGATATCCGCCGCTCCTGGCTGCGGTATCTGGAATACGCCGCCGTTTAGCCGCTCGCAATGAGTTGATCTTCTGTAATTTTTAAGATATTTTCATAACCGGAAATGGTGGTGCGCCGCGGGGAGCCCGCCGCCTTGGAAAAATAGGAGCTGAAGCAATGAATCCTGTTACTGTGCGGCAGGCGCCAATCTTAAATAAAGTTATGGCTCAACAGGGGGACCGGTGAAAGCCGTCATTCTGGTGGGGGGGCAAGGGACCCGGCTGCGGCCGCTGACGTTGGGAACACCGAAGCCGATGGTGCCGCTGGCAAACAAGCCTTTCGTCTCCCATGTGATCGATCACCTGAAGAGTCATGGCGTTAATGAGATCGTCTTTTCCATGGGGTATCTGCCCGAGGGAATTAAATCCTATTTTGGCGGCGGCTCCGCGTTCGGGGTCAAGGTTGCATATGTCGTTGAAGATCGTCCGCTCGGCACAGCTGGCGCGGTCAAGAATGTCGAGAAGTACGTCTATGATGGGAACTTTCTGGTGCTCAACGGCGACATCCTCACGGACCTGAACCTGAAGTCGCTGCTCGACTTTCATCAGCGGCGCGGCGCTGCAGCCACGATTGCCCTTACCCCTGTTTCCGATCCAACCGCTTACGGCCTGGTGAAGCTGGGAGATGAAGGGGAAGTGGCTGGCTTTCTGGAAAAGCCGAGCTGGGACCAGATCAATACAAACCTGGTCAACGCCGGCACCTACGTGCTGAAGAGTGAAATCATGGACATGATTCCCGCCGGCGTTGAGTACTCGTTCGAGCGCGGCGTTTTCCCCCGGCTGGTGGGGAACGGCCTCTTCGGGTTTGTCAGCAGCGCCTACTGGATGGACATCGGCACGCCGGAAAAATATCTGCAGGCGCACTATGATATTTTAGAGAAAAATGTCAAAACGAGTGTTTCCGACTGTTTGAACAAGGATTTCATTTGTGTTGAAGATGGCGTCAAGCTGGAGGAGGGCGCCAAGCTGGTGCCGCCGGTGATGATCGGGCCCGGGTCGGTGATCAAGGCCGGCGCTCGGATTGGCCGGATGGCGGTCGTGGGCGCCGGCTGCGTCATTGATTCGGGAAGCATTATCGAGGAATCCGTCATCCAGGAGGGCTGCGTGCTGGAGAAAAATGTCTCCGTCAAACGTAGCATCATCGCCCGCGGCGCCCGCATCGGCGACGGGACGGTAGTGACGGCGGGCGCAGTTATCGGCGAAGAAGCAGTCGTGGGCGCTGGTAACATTCTCGCCAATAACATTCGCATCTATCCGCAGACAACCATCCAGGCAGGGACAATAAAGTTTTAGGGCTGCCCGTCCTTAAAGGAGTTTGATGGCGAGGCTGAGCGAAAAGGTTACGGCCAAGGACGCGTTAAACTTAATCGTTTTGCAGCTTACCTTCCGATTCCTTCATAAGTAAATCCAGCGGCCCTGATCTTGTCCGGGTCGAGAAAATTGCGCCCGTCAATAATTAATGGATGGCGCATTCTTTGCTTCATTTCTTCGAGTGGCAGCTCGGCAAACTCGTCCCATTCGGTAACCAGAACGGCGGCGTCGCTGCCATCGACAGCAGAGAGCACGTCGTCGCAAAGAAGCACGCCCCGTACCGCCCGGGCGGCGTCAGGGATCGCCACCGGGTCATACGCCTTTACGTACGCTCCGTCCCCGAGAAGGCGGGACGCCAGGACGATCGAAGACGCCTCCCTGAGGTCATTGGTGTTTGGCTTGAACGCCAGACCCAGCAGAGTGATTGTCTTGTCGGTCAAGGAGCCCAGGTGTTTCTTGAGCTTGTTGACCACGCGCCGTTTCTGCAGTTCGTTGACTTCAATCACCGCTGTGAGCAGCTGAAAATGATAGCCGGAATTGCCGGCGATCTGCTTCAGGGCGGTGACATCCTTGGGAAAGCACGAGCCGCCGAACCCGATGCCCGCATTGAGGAAGGAATCGCCGATGCGCTGGTCGTACCCCATCCCTTCGGCGACGACACTGACATCGGCGCCGATCTCATCGCAGACATTTGCTATCTCGTTGATAAAAGAAATCTTGGTTGCCAGGAAGGCGTTCGAGGCATACTTGATCATTTCCGCCGAGGCGATACCCGTCATCAGAATCGGCTTGTTCAGTTTCCGGTACAGGCGCGCCACCTTCTCGCCGGCCTCAGGAGTTTGCGAGCCGATGACGATCCGGTCCGGGTTGAGGAAATCGCCGATCGCGGAGCCTTCGCGGAGAAACTCGGGATTGGAGACGTAATCGATGCTGCCTATTTTCTGGCGGTTTAACTCACCGCTGATCTTGCCGCCGGTCCCGACCGGCACCGTGCTCTTCATCACCAGGATGTGATGCCCGTCAGGCATGCCCGGCAGCGAAGACATCACCGCAAACACGCGGCTTAAATCCGCGTCGCCGGTGAAAGTAGGAGGCGTGTCGACGGCGATAAACACGATCTCGCATTGCTTGAAAACGTCTTCCAGGGCCGTGGTAAAGTCCAGGCGCTCACTGTTTTTTTCAATCAGCTCCGCTAGCCCCGGCTCGAATATCGGGATCTCTCCATTTTTCAGGGATTCAATCTTGCCGGCGTCGATGTCCATGCAGACGACGCGATTGCCCAGTTCGGCCAGGCAGGTGGCGGTGACCAAGCCGACATAGCCGATGCCGATTATGCCAATTATTTCTTTTTCTGAACTCAATGGTTTCCCGCTTTCGATTTGATAAGTAGCTTTATATTTGACATCAGTGAATTGCAGGTGCAGAAACAGTATAGCCATTGTCGCTCTTACCCGGCAACGGCCTGAAATACCTGTTCGTAATGATCGGCAGCGCTGTCAACGCTGAATTTGTCCTTGACGTAATCGCGGCACTTCCGCGAGTCGATCCGGTCAATTGCGTCAACCCGTTCGATCATCTCCTCGATATCGCCGACGACGAACCCGGAAATTCCGTCCGACACTACCTCCGGCACGGATCCCTCCGGAAACGCCAGCACCGGCGTGCCGGCCGCCATCGCTTCAATCATAACCATCCCGAAGGGCTCCGGCCACTGAATCGGGAATAAAAACGCTCTGGCTTTGGAGAACAGATTCCATTTTTCCGTCAGCGAAACCTCGCCCACGAAGCTGATCTGTTCTCCGTCGATCTCCGGCTTGACCACCGTCTCATAATAATCCCGGTTGACCTGCTGGACGGCTCCCGCGATGATGAGCCTGCTGCCGGTCCGCTTGGCGACTTCGATGGCGGTGTGAAACCCCTTGTCGGCACAAATCCGGCCGAAGGCAAGCAGGTAGTCTTCCTTGTCGCCCCGATCGACGAACGGCAGCCCTTCGACATCGATTGGATTGTAGACGGTGCCCGCATACTGCAGACCCGGACAGCAACTGCGCTGGTAATCGCTGATGGCGACGTAGTGGGCCGAGTCATGGAAGGTTTCGTAAAAGGCGCAGTTATCGCCGCTGAAAGGGCCGTGGAGCGTATGCACGAGCGGCGTATCTATCAACTGGGCAAATGGGACGGCGGCAAAACCGGAATGGTCATGGATGACGTCGAATTCACCGGCCCGACGAAAGCAGCTTGCCACGTTCTTGACATCATACATTGTCTGTCCGATGCGGTCCGGCATCTGCTGCGGGAAAGGCGACACCAGATTCGCCCTGGTGGCGGAATCGCCAGGAGCAAACAGCGTCACCTCGTGGCCACGGTCAACAAGCGCGTCCGTGAGGTAATGGACAACCCACTCAATGCCTCCGTAACCCCCCGGCGGGATTTTGATCCAGGGAGGAGCCAGCATGGCGATCTTCAAAATGTCACATCCCTTTTCTTAACTGTTCATACAATTGAATCGGGGTACGATGCCGTCCCGAGCATTTCACAATCATTTAGCCACAAGCTCCGTGCGGATCTGCTGTTAAAGCAGAGTCCGGGCGCTTCGCTCTCCCGGAATGACAAACCGTTTTCTAACCTGTGCGAATTGTGTGATCAATTTTCCTTACAATTTCTGTTCCGGAGGTTTGCCCCGGGCGGCTTCGCCGGCAGCTGCATGGTCACAACCGGCGGCCTTAATCCCTGCCCGTTTCAGGGCCGCGTCCACCCTTTCGGTCAGGAAGCTGATTATTTGAGCCGGAGTTTCGCCGGTGACAGAGGCGCCGGCTGCCTGCACATGACCGCCTCCCCCTTTTGCCTTGGCGATTCTTTGCACGTTGATTCTTTCGGTTGAGGATCTCAGGCTGATCCGGTAGAGAGGAGCGCCGCCGTCCTGATTGCCGGCCTGGGCGTAAATGAGAGCAGCCACGAGGACGCCGTCGATGGCGCGGAGGCTGTCCACCAGCCCCTCGGTAGAGCTGCTGTCAGCACGGGTCTCATTAAAGTCTGACACTTCCAGGACCGACGCGGCCAGGCGCCCGCCGCAGGCAATCGTCAGCCGGTCAAACATGCGGCAGGAAAGCTTTACTTTTGACAGCGGCACCGTTTCGTAAACATGCCTGAAAATAGCGGTGTGATCCACACCCCGGCTGATCAGATCGGCTGCCACCCGGAAAGTGGACGGGGAGGCCGAAGCGTACTGAAAGCGCCCGCTGTCAACCAGTATGCCGGTGTAAAGCGCTTCGGCAATCTCGGGGGACACATTGACTTTCATTCTTTGCAGCAAGAAAAACAGGATTTCGGCCGTCGAACTGGCGCCGCCGATGACCAGGTTGATCTCACCGAAGCGGGTATTGTCGGCGTGATGGTCGATATTGATGATGCGCGGCGCCGCCTGAACCAGGTCATCATTGCCGATCCGATCGGCGCTGCCGCAATCCACCGCCACCAGCGTGCGGAACTGGTAGTCGTCCGGAAGACCGCCCCGGATTACTTCCGTCAGGCCCGCCAGGAAGCGCCATTCCGCGGCGACAGGCTCAGTCGAAGCCATATACATGACGCTGTCGACTCCCATCTGGACAAGCGCCCGGTGGAGGGCAATCATCGAGCCAGCAGCATCTCCGTCCGGATTCACGTGACAGGTTATCAGCACCCTCGCCTCAGCCTTGAGGGCCTCCGCAACGGTTTGCAAAGCCTGGTCGACGGAATTGACGGTTGCCACTTGTTTACCGGAAGAACATCAACCGCTGGCCTCGCTGGGTTTCCCCGCGGAAGGAACCGGACAGCCTGCCCCCAGAGGAGCAAGGTAATTGCGGCCGTCAGCGAATTCCTGCGCCGCCTTGAGGATGCGCCGCATATGTCCTAATGTCAGATTTCTGGTTAATAACCCGTGCACAAGAGGCCAGGCCCTTTTTGCGACTATGCCCGAACTTACGTAGGCTGCCCGGTAGAGGCCGGCAAGCTCCTTATAGAACTCGGCGGGATCGAGCTTGGTCGGCACCACCGAGTGAAGGAAATCGTAAAGCTCATAATTCCTGTAAACAATCTTGCTCTCGATCTCCCGGAAAAGATCCGTCCCCGGCAACGGCGTCAGCACCGAGAACTGCGGCACATTAATGCCATGCGCCAGCACATACTTTCGCAGCCGCTCGAACTCCTGGTGGCCGTAATCCGGCTTGATGATAAATGCGCCGGTCACAGAGATGCCATATCTGTGAATAACTTTCAGCGCCTCCTCATTGGCCTCGACGCTGTTCCTCTTGTTGACCGCTTTCAGCTCGTTTTGATCGACGCTTTCAAAGCCGATGAAGATATGTGACAGGCCGGCCGTTTTCCATTTGGCGATGATCTCCGGATGCTTGACAATGGTATCGCTCCGGGCCTGGAAGGAGTACCGTTTCTTAATACCCCGCGCCTCGAGCTGATCGGCGATGGCTTGGGCTCTGTTGACATTTTGCAAGAAATTGTCATCTGTGATCAGAATAAATTTTTCTTTAAGCCTGGCCAGCTCGTCGGCCACCCGTTCCGGGCTCTTGGTCCGGCACCGCCCTTCAAAGAATGCCCAGACACTGCAAAAGTTGCAGCGGTAAGGGCAACCGCGGGACGTCTCTATCGCCGCCAGCGGCTGCCAGAAATTGAAGAAATACCGGCGGCGGCCGTGGGGCAGAAGATCGCGCGCCGGGAAAGGAAGATCATCCATTTTTTCAACGGGGGGGCGCTTCTCGGTGAAGCGCTGGCCGTTTGCATCGTTGATGACCAGGCCGTAAACCTGGCTCAAATCAGCGCCGTCGCGGAGCGCGTTAACAAGCTCGAGGGAGCCGAACTCGCCTTCGCCGACGACGATGCAGTCAATTGCGGGATTGTTGAAATCGGAAGGATTCAGGGAGGCGTGCAGGCCGCCAATAAACACGAATGGCGCGCCGCTCGCTTTTGCCTTTTCCGCTATTTTCTGGCTCCGGTAAACATCTATGGTAAAGCAGCAACTAATCCCGACCGCATCGGGTCTGTATGAGCGGATGGCGCTTTCGACATCTTCATCGATGCGCATATCAAGAATACGGACATCGTGTTCAGCCCGAAGGGCGCCGGCGACCATTTCCAGCCCCAGCGGTTCCACCAGCGCCACCTTGGTAAATCCCGGCGTACCAAATTGTGGTGGTTGTACAAGGAGAACTTTCACACGTGCTTCCTGCCCGTTTTTTATTGCTATGAATCCTAGACGATCGATTGAAAAGATGCAAAAAAGGCAATTTGCAGGTTACAGGATAACTTGAACCCGATTGTCTATGCCGGTTTTTTTATTAGGAATCGGGCCGGAGGAAATGATGCAAGACTTGGGACAGGCTTCATTCAAGGGCATTTCCGAAGCCGAAGCGGCAAGGCGGCTGGCGGCGAAAGGCTTCAATGAGCTACCCGCGGGAGGCAGGATCGGCTTTTTCACCATGCTGCTGGACGTCGGCAGAGAGCCGATGTTCATCCTCCTTCTGGGCGCCGGGCTTCTCTACCTGGTTCTGGGCAACACAACCGAAGCGCTGGTGCTGCTATTTTTTGTTTTTGTCATCATAGGGATCACATTTTATCAAGAGAGAAAGACAGAGCATGCGCTGGATTCCCTCCGGGATCTTTCCAGCCCGCGGGCCAGGGTTATTCGCGACGGGGAGGTCAAACGCATCGCCGGGCGCGAAATTGTCCGCGGCGATCTCCTTGCTGTCGATGAGGGCGACCGGGTGCCGGCGGATGCCGTACTGCTGTCATGCGTCAATCTTTTTGTCGATGAGTCGCTGCTGACGGGGGAATCGGCGCCGGTGCGCAAGGCCGCCGGCAAGCCGGCACGGAAGGTGTGCCCGCCGGGCGGGGAAGGAACTCCCTTTATTTATTCCGGCACCATGGTAGTCAAGGGCAAGGGGTTTGCCATGGTTCTGGAGACCGGCGAGGCAACCCGGATGGGAGGAATCGGCAAATCCCTGGAATCTGTTTCCCCGGAAAAGACGCCGTTGCAGAAGGAAAGCGGGCGCCTGGTCCGCAATTTCGCTCTGGCGGGATTGTCATTTTGCGCTTTTGTGATAGTTCTTTACGGGGTGGCGGGAAAGGGCTGGCTCAGCGGCCTGCTGGCCGGAATCACCCTGGCGATGGCCATCCTCCCGGAAGAAATCCCGGTGGTGTTAATTGTCTTTCTCGCCCTGGGGGCGTGGCGCATATCACGGAACCACGTGCTTACCCGGCGCTTGGCCGCGATTGAGATACTCGGCGCCGCGACAACTTTGTGCGTTGACAAAACCGGAACCCTCACCGAGAACCGGATGTCAGTAGGCAAGCTTTTTGCAAACGGAGTTTTTCTTGACATTCCGGAGAGATCCGGAGCGGTCGCCCTGCCGGAAGGATTCCACGAACTGGTCCAGTACGGCATTCTGGCCAGCCAGAGAGACCCGTTTGATCCGATGGAAAAAGCAATCGCAGACCTGGGAAAAAAGGGAGTTGAACCAGTCAGGAATCTCCAGGATGACTGGAGCCTGGTGCACTCTTATCCTCTTTCGGAAAAAATGCTGGCGCTGACACAGGTATGGCGGCCGCCCGAATCGGCGGAGTATGTTATTGCCGCCAAAGGAGCCCCTGAGGCAATTGCAGATCTGTGCCACATTGATCCGCAAAACGCGAGCGTGATTGAAAAAGTAGCCGGCGAGATGGCGGCGTCAGGGTTAAGAGTCCTGGGGGTAGCCCGCAGCCGGCTGGAACTCGTGCGTCTGCCGGACAGCCCTGATGGTTTTAATTTTAAATTCGTGGGGTTGCTGGGGCTGGCTGACCCGGTGCGGCCGGGTGTGCCGGACGCCATCAGGGAATGCCAGAGCGCGGGAGTTCGCGTTCTCATGATCACAGGCGATTATCCGGGGACGGCCGGTAATATTGCCGCCCGTATCGGGCTCAAGCATGACCGGGCCATCGTTACAGGCCCGGAGCTTGACGCTATGACAGAGGATGAACTCGGCGCGTGCATCGGCGCCGCCGGCGTCTTTGCGCGGGTGGTGCCGACGCAAAAACTCCGTCTCGTTCGCGCCCTCAAGGCAAGAGGGGAAATTGTCGCGATGACGGGCGACGGCGTCAACGATGCGCCGGCGCTGAAAGCGGCTCATATCGGCGTCGCCATGGGCGGCCGGGGCACCGATGTGGCCCGCGAGGCAGCGGCGCTTGTTCTCACCGACGATGATTTTTCCTCGATCGTCCGGGCGGTGCGCCTGGGCCGGCGAATTTATGACAACATCCGCAAGGCGGTGACCTATACCTTCGCCGTGCACACGCCGATCATCGGCCTGACGCTAATCCCGCTTTTTTTTGGCTGGCCGCTCGTGCTTTTCCCGGTTCACATTGTCTTTCTGGAGCTGATCATCGACCCGGCCTGCTCGATTGTGTTTGAGGCAGAACCGGCAGAATCCGATGTGATGAGGAGACCTCCCCGGGATCCCGGAGCGCCTCTTTTTGGCTGGCAGGGCCTTTCTTTCAGCATATTCCAAGGCCTGAGCGTGCTGGCAGCGGTGATGGTTTTCTTCATTTTCTTTTTTTACCGCGGGTATGACGAGGGTTCAGTCCGGGCAATGACTTTTTCCACCCTGATTTTTGCCAATGTCGGCTTGATCATGGCAAATCGCTCCTGGACCCGGACGATAATCACCACGCTCAAGTCTCCCAACGCCTCCTTCTGGTGGCTCCTGGCCGGAATTGCTTTTGTGCTGGCGCTGGTGCTCTATGTTCCGGCTCTGAACCGGCTGTTTCTCTTCGACCGGTTGGCGCTGCCGGAACTCACGGCCAGCCTCGCGGCGGGAGCTTTCATAATTTTCTGGCTGGAGGCGCTTAAATATCTGCGAAGGCGGCGAACCTGAGGCTTGCTTTGCCGGACGGCGGGAGAATCGGCATTTCTGCTCATGCGGGACCGGTTCCGGATTCTTGATAACTACCCCTGGCGTGGCGCCCCGAGAAGGAATCGAACCTTCGACCTACCGCTTAGGAGGCGGTCGCTCTATCCCCTGAGCTATCGGGGCGAAATAGCAGATGGTGGATGGCAGATTGTGGATGGTAGATTAGCCAAAGCCGTTCATTGTCAATCCAGCCGGCCTCCGGCATCCGTTTAAATATTTCAGTCTGTGGCGCAGAGCAAAATTTCTTCCACCATCTGGTTAAAGCTTAAGCCCGCTGATTGAGCCGCCATCGGCAACAGGCTCGTTTCCGTAAAGCCGGGGATCGTATTAATCTCCAGGCACCAGAGGCCGCCGTTTTCGTCCAGGATCAGGTCCACCCGTCCGAAACCGGCGCAATGGAGGGAATTAAAAGCCTGTAGTGATATTTCCACAGCCCGGCCGGCGAGTTCCGGCGGAACCTCGGCCGGGACAACGTAATCGGCCTTGCCGATCGTGTAACGGGATTCAAAATCGAAGAACTCGGTTTTGGGAATCGCTTCAACGACCGGCAGCGCCCGCGGCTTCTTGCCGATGATGCTGACGGCCAGCTCGCGGCCTTTGACATATTTCTCCAGCAGCACCTTGTTGTCAAAGCTGAACGCAGATATCAAGGCCGCCGGCAACTGCTCGGCGTTGTGAGCGAACCTGACGCCAAGCGCCGATCCCTGCCCGGAAGGTTTGACCACGATCGGGAATTCCAGCTCTTTAGCTATGATCGGCATTGTATCAACAGCTCCCAGTTCCTGGAAAGCGTCCCGGTTAAAGGCGTAAAAACGCGGCGTCGGGATGCCGTCCGCGACAAATATATGCTTGGAGAGCACTTTGTCCATGCAACGGATCGACGGCAGCACCGCCGAGCCGGTATAAGGGATGCCGAGAATGTCCAGGAGCTCCTGGACGGTGCCGTCCTCGCCGCTCTTGCCGTGCATGGCGATAAAAGCGGCATCCGGCTTCATCTCCTTCAACTGGCGAACGAGCCGGGCGTCAACATCGATTCCTTCTACGCTGTAGCCAAGCTCCACCAGCGCTTTTTCCACCCGGGCGCCGGACTTGAGCGATATGTTGCGCTCCAGGGACCTGCCGCCCTTCAAGACCGCTACCTTCCCGATTTTTTTACTCATCCCTTCCCTCCCGGTTTTAGGGAAATAGTTATTACTGACAACAACTTGCCCGTATAGTCAATTTTATATTTGCGAGGCTTGATGAGATCGACGCCTTAGTGCAGCGACCGGTACAGCGCCATCTGCTCCTTGATCACTATCGCCAGACGTTTGATGCCTTCCTCGATTTTGGCCTCGGTCACGCCGCAAAAAGCCAGCCGCATATGGTTTGCCCCGCTGGAGTCAACCCAGCCGCCCGCGCCCGGCACGAAAGCCACTTTTTGCTCTTCCAGGGCCAGCGCCAGCAGGTCGGCCGTATCCAGGTATTCCGGTAGCGTCGCCCAGATGTAAAAGCCTCCCTGCGGATGAGTCCAGGTTGCTTCCGCCGGGAAATATTCCTGAAGCGCCCGCAGCATGGCGTCGCGGCGCTTCCGGTAGATCCCGGTGACCTTATGCACGTAATCTCGCCAGTCGGCCTGCTTGAAATAATGATTCACCACCATCTGCGCCAGCGTCGAGGGACACAGGTCGGCCGCTTGTTTTCCCAGGTTAAATTTGGACAGGAGCGGCGCCGCCGCCGCGATCCAGCCGAGCCTGATCCCGGGCGACATTATCTTGGAGAACGTGCTGATATAAATGACGTTGTCATCATCGTCAAGCGAGTAGAGCGCCGGCAGCGGCTCGCCCTCGAATCGCAGCTGACCGTACGGGTTGTCTTCCAGGATGATCAGCTGCCGCTGCCGGGCCAGCGCGACCAGCTGATGCCGCCGTTCGAGGCTCAGGGAAACGCCGGCAGGGTTGTGAAAATTTGGTATCACATAAATGAATTTGGGTTTTATTTTCTTTTTTTGCGTCTGGTCCAGATACCTTTCGAGCAGATCGATCCGCAGGCCCTCGTCATCGAGCGGAATCTGATGCACGCTTGCCTCGAAGCTGCAAAAAGACGGGATGGCGCCCGGGTAAGTCGGCGCTTCGGCGACGATCGTGTCGCCGGGATCAACCAGGACGCGGGTGACTAGGTCGATGGCCTGCTGCCCGCCGGTTGTCACGATCAGGTTGTCGATATCAACGTGCATGCCTTCCGCCGCCATCACTCTGGCGATGTTCATCTTGGTCTCGTCAAAACCTTCCGTCGGGCCGTACTGCAGCGCCGCCGCGGAGGAGTTCATGGATATTTCGTGCGTGATCTTCGCCAGCGTCCTGGCGGGAAAGCTTTCGGTGCTGGGCAGGCCGCCCGCCAGAGTGATGACGTCCGGCCGGGCCGTGACCGCCATCATGTCCCGCATCACGGAAGAGCGCAGGCCGCCGGTCCGTTTGGCATAAAATTCTTCATATTTGTCAAATCCCATTTTGGTCATGGCTTTTGATTCTAGTATCGCCGGTTTCTTTAAGCAACAGGGCGGGAATGGTAAAATTCTCCTCCTGGGAATACCTTTTTTTAACTGGCAAGGAGTCAGAATGACAATCGTTTGGGCAATCGGGGCCGGGATCGGGCTTGCCGCGCTGGCGGGGCTGCGGCCGCTTATTCCGCTGGCGGTGTTTATTTTATTTGCCCGCCTGGGCTGGGCATGGGGATTCAAAGTACAGGGGACGCCGATGGACTGGTTCCATTCGGTTGCTGCCGTCGCCATCCTCCTGGTGCTGATAATCCTGGAAATCATCCTGACGAGAACCAAACGGCCGCTGGCGCGAGCCGACGCGCGGCTGCAACTGCCGCTGGCGATCGTCATCGGCGCGCTAGTTTTCGTCGCAACCCTTTCCGGGGAGTTCTCCAGCAGCTGGCGCTGGCTGGCGCTGGCGGCAGGGGTAGTGCTGGCGCTCCTGGGAAATTACGTCCAGACCGGCCTGGCGATGACCGGTGGCGGCAAGGATCCGGGGCCGGCGCTCGATTTTTCGGTGGTGATCCTGTCGATATTGATGATGCTGGCGCCGCCGGCCGGTTACCTGCTGCTGCTGCTGTCGCTATGGCTGGCTCTCAGGGTGAGACGGCTGAAACGGTTGAAATACAAGGGACTCAGGGTCCTGGCTTGAGAGCCGGTCCGGAATGTAACTGCCGGGGCGGGTAAGGAGAATCCACAGGAGAATTGCCATCAAACGTGCTCATGTTTACATTTCCGGCCGCGTCCAGGGCGTTTTTTTCCGGTCCTGGACCGCCGAGCAGGCGCGCCGGCTGGGTCTGGGCGGCTGGGTTCGCAACCGTCACGACGGGCGGGTCGAGGCGGTGTTTGAGGGCCCCGCGGCCAGCGTTGATCTGATGGTGAAGTCAAGCCATGAGGGGCCGGCGCACGCCCGCGTCGATACGGTTCTGGATGATTACAGCGAGCCGCCGGAGGGGCTGACCGGGTTCCGGGTGAGGCCGTCTTCCTGATGCGAGGATTCCCGGGAAAATAAATCTCCGGGTGATGCTTCGCCGCCCCGGGCGGCCGGAATGACATTTCCTGCTGTCGTCCCGGACTTGCCGGGAGAATTCCTGGCTACCTGATGATCAGCTCTGGTGATGATCGTGCCCATCGACGTGGCTGTGCGGATGAAAATGCTCGATTCCCGCGTGCATATGTGGGTGATGATGCACCAGGTTTGCCGCCATCAGCAGATCCTGGTTGGCCAGGACAGCGAGCGCGTCACCTTCGCCCGCCACCCGGTGGTCCTCGCCGAGGACAACCGCCCGGCGGGCCAGAGACGGCACGATCCGCAGATCCTGGGTAGCGGTGATGATCGTCTTTCCGGCGTGGTTGATCTCCTTTATCAACTGAAGCAGGAAAGCCTCGGTTTTGGGATCGAGTCCCGCGGTGGGCTCATCAAACAGGAGCACGTCCGGATTGATCGCCAGCACCGACGCCAGCGCCACCTTTTTTTTCTCGCCGCCGCTCAGGTGAAACGGCGGGCGATCCCGCAGGTGGTCCAGCCCAAGTATATGGATGGTATCATTGACGCGCCGGTCAATTTCTGCTGGCGACAGGCCCAGGTGGAGCGGGCCAAAAGCAATTTCTTCCCCGACGTTGGGGGAGAAGAGCTGCGCGTCGGAATTCTGGAAGACAAAACCAACACGCCGGCGGAACGCCCGCGAGAAGCCTTCATCGCCCAGCGCCGCTTCCGTCAGCGGCTCGCCAAACGCGCTCACTGAGCCGCGGCTGGGAAAGACCAGCCCGTCAAGCATCATCAGCAGCGTCGACTTGCCGGAGCCGTTCGCGCCCAGGAGGGCCACGCTCTCACCCGGATCGACTTTGAAGCTGACGCCGGCGAGCGCCACCGCGTCCTCGTAGCTGTATTCAACTGCCTTAATGTCAAAAATTGTGTTGTTCATTAACTTGTAATGTTATTCCAGTTGTGTCATCCCAGAGCGCGGTCCGCTCCCCAGGCAACCAGCGCGGTGGCCACCGCGGCTGCGAATACCGCCCAGTCGGCGGTCCGGGCCCGGAACCGCCGCAAGGTCATCGGCTCGCCGTTGTAGCCGCGGCTGACCATGGCGGCGTAGATTTCGTCGCTGAGAGAGTGTGATTTGCCGAGAAGCGTTCCCATGCTGGCGGCGGCAAAACGGCGGTCCTCCCGGGGGTTAGAAGGGCCGACCATGCGGCTGCGCCGCGCCGTGAACATGTCTGAGGCCAGTCTGAGCAGCAGGAAGATGTAACGGTACGTCATGGTCAGGATGAGGACGAAGATCCGGGGAACATAAAATATTCGCAGGGATTTTAGCAGATCCGACCAGCGGGTTGTGAGCGTCAGCAGCACCGCGATGGAAACAGAAACCGCTACCCGGAGAATCAGGATGGCCGCACCGGCAAGTCCCTGCCTGGTGATGGCTATCGAATTGCCCAGGGACCACGGACCCGCTTTGACGGCATGGCCGAAATTCCAGATGGTTACAAGAGAATCTCCGCTTTTGACAACATTGAATATGCTCGGTAGCACGACGATCCCCGCGAATATGGGAATAAACAGCCAGACTCGGCGGATGAAGAATTTCAGCGACAGCTTCGAAGTCCACGCGCCCAGGAGCGTCACGGCGTACAAACCAAGCAGGAGCAGGGGCTGCCGCACCAGGGCGGCTGCGAGCAGCAGGACCAGGAGGCCGGCGGTTTTTAGCCGGGGGTCCGCTTTTTGCAGCAATCCCGGCCGGGCGGCGATCTGCTCGGAGAAGACGCTCGTCTTCAGCGCCGCGGCAAGACCTTCGATGGTCCGCTCGATCGCGCTCTGTCGCCGGCGGCGTCCGGTCAAGCAGGGTGAGCACCGGGTAGCGCCGGCGCCGGTCATCCATTGGGGGATGGCATCTCCGGGCTCGGGCACTGTCACGCTTCTCACCTGCTGGCGCTGCAACAACCGGATTGCCAGCAGCGTCAGACCGCCCGCGAAGGCGACTCCGATCGCCCCCGAGACAAGATAACCGGGGACCGAAGCCCAGAAGCCGCCACCGGCGCCATAGTGCGGGATCAGTCCGCTCCAGAAGCCGGCAAACCTCTTCATGCCGGCGGGGACGTAGCCCAATTGATGCTGAATCTCAGCCGGACTCCACTCGCCCCACGCCGTCGCGGTTGCGATCAGTCCGATAGGAACAAATAACAACACCAATATCAAACCAATAATCAGAGGCTTTAGCCGGAAGTGACCTTCCAGAGCGCCCGCGGCCTGTCGCGCCGCCCCGCCCAGCAAGCCGATATGCGCCCTTTGCAGATAAACCACCGCCAGCGCCGTCACCGCCGTTTCGATGAAACCGATTACCGTCGCATGCACCAGCATCATCGCCGGGATTGTTTGGGACAGGCCGTAAGGCGAGTACAGCGCCGTGCCATTGGCGGTATGGAAGAGGCTTGGTTGGATCCCCACTTCGACGGCTGTCAGAAACGCGGATACGTTGATGCCCACGTAGGCGCCGGCGCCGGCGGCGGCCCAGCGGCGCCAGCCTCCGGGCGGCGAGCCGGCCGACAGCAGCCGGTAAAGCAAGTAACCCGTGACGGGCAGGGCAAAGGCCATGTTAAAGCAGTTCGCGCCAATGGCGAGGATACCGCCGTCGCCAAAGAATAGCGCCTGGATCACCAGAGCCACCGACAGTGAAATAATCGCCGCCGAAGGACCGAGCGCCACGGCGATCAGGGTGCCCCCGACGGCATGGCCGCTGGTGCCCCCGGGAACTGGCACGTTAAACATCATGATGACGAACGCAAATGACGCTCCGATCGCCACCAGTGGCGCCTGCCGGGCCCGCAAAACTTTTTTCACCTTGGTGCCGGCCGCATACCAGACAGGCACCATTAACGCCCAAAGGCCCCCCGCCGTCTGCGGGCTTATGTAACCGTCTGGTATATGCATGCTCGCGCGCTTGATCCTGCTCGGGTGCGTAAATTAAAACCGGCTTCAGGCCAGAAACACCTTGTGTTCAAGCAGCCTGATCTCCCGGATGCTTCCCTGGACCGTTTGCTCATGTCCAAGGATATCTGTCATCACAACTTGCCCGTCTTCCACCCTGATGACCGCCACTTCTTCCATCACTTTTTCTTCTCGTCCGCCGGCAACGGAAAACGCCGTAATTTCACACATAGAGACACTCCTTGGGAACAGGTTACAGTCAGTCTAATAACAGGATGATTAAAATACCAACAAGACGCCGGCGGGCGCGGCATCGCCTGAGACCGCGGCATCGCCTGCATCCTCAATATTTCTCCCTTTGCTGCCGAAAGCAAGTATGCCCATAAACCCCGGCATATTGACGGATCGAATTCAGGGAGATCGCCATGGAAGAGAACGTATTGGTGGTAGACGATGAAGAAGTAATCCGCGATGTTTGCGCCGAGATACTCGCGGGCGAAGGATACCTGGTCACGACAGCCTCAACGGGTCAGGAAGCGCTCCATCTCGTCAGCGAGAACAGCTACGATGCGGTCGTTACGGATATCATGATGCCGGACATGTCGGGGCTGGATCTGCTCGAGGTCATCCGGAGCACAAGCATTGACGTCACCGCGATAGTAATCACCGGCCTGGGCACCTTTGACATGGCTACCAAGTCTGACAGGCTGGGCGCCCGCGAATTCGTGGTCAAACCTTTCACGCCGCTCGAGCTAAGCCGCGCCGTGAGCAAAGCCCTGGCCGGGAAGAATTCCAAAGCTGTGTAACGGGCTTCCCTGGTTACGCCGCGTCGCGAGCAGCAGAACTAGCCCGGCCGCAACCGCAGCTTCCACACTAGCAGCACCGCTTCGTACACTATCCGTCGGGACATCTTGGACTGCCCCAGTTCCCTGTCGGCGAAAGTAATCGGGATCTCCTTGACCCGGAATCCTTTTCGGAGAGCCCGATATGTGAGCTCGATCTGGAATCCGTAACCCTGTGAAGAAACCGCGTTCAGATCAAGCGCTTCCAGCACCTGGCGGCGGAAACATTTTAGCCCCCCCGTCAGGTCATTTATCCTCACTCCCAGAATCATTTTGGCATATATGCCGCCGCCGCGGCTGATGAGCCTCCGCCCGAGGCCCCAGTTCTCCACGCGCCCGCCCGCAACGTAACGGGAGCCAAGGACGAGATCGGCGTCTTCGGCCGCCTCTAGCAAGGCAGGCAGATATGCCGGATCATGCGAGAAATCGCAGTCCATCTCGAGGATAAAATCAGTGTCGGTCTTGAGCGCCTCTTTAAAGCCGGCCAGATACGCCGGGCCGATGCCCTGCTTTTCAGGCCTGTGGAGGACAGACAGGTTACCGTATTGCTCGGCCAGCCGGTCGGCAATCTCGCCAGTCCCGTCCGGGGAGTTGTCGTCGACGACAATAATGCGTCCGTCGAGGCCGCCGGCAGCGAATACTTCCTGAAGCTTTTTGACAAAGCGATCCAGGTTCTCGCGCTCGTTATAAGTGGGCAGGATAATTGTGAACATTGATCTTGAAAAGAAAAAGAACGGGCGAACCACCATAAACAAATCTAGCGGTTTTTGCCTGAAAAGGGAACTGCCACCGAATTCCCGCAACTGGAAACTAGAAGCTCGTTCTTACTTGACCAGCCTCCGGTACATGCTCCTTACCGCCAGTTCCGTCAGGATGAGCGTCGTTCCCAGCCCGTAGGCGGCTTCCAGAAGCAGCTTCCAGGAGTAGCGATCCAGCATGACCGAGCGGGTAATATCGACAAAGCTGGTAAAAGGAATCGCCCAGGCGACCAGCTGCAGCACTTCCGGAAACCGCGAGATGGGGAAAAAGGTATCGCAGAGGAACTGGGCCGGGAGCACGAAACCCGCGAAGTAAAAACGGAAGTACTCCATCTGCGCGATGCGGCTTGTCACCAGTATGGCGATGGCGGCAAAGTTGAACGATGCCGCAAACATGATGAAAGGGATGAGAACCGATTGCCAGTGGTTGATGATTCCCAGTGCCAGCAATATGCTCAGTACCAGCACCGAATTGACGAAGCCGCGGGTCGCCCCCCAAAGAATTTCCGCCAGGCTGACTTCGCCGGCGCTGACGGGCGTCGAGATCATGCCCTCAAACGTGTTCTGGATCTTCATCCGGAAGAAGGAGCCGTAGGTGCATTCAAAAGTGGCTTGCATGATAGCGGCGCTTCCCAGGATGCCCGCGGAGACAAATTTAATGTATGGCACCCCTTCGATATGGGAGATGTAGGAGCCGATTCCCAGCCCGAAAATGAAGATGAACAGCATTGGCTCCACCAGCGCCGGGATGATGTTGAATTTGAGCAGCGCTACATAAACCTGGGCATTGCGCAGCCAAACGCGCAGAAAAGCCGGCGTCACTGAGAGCAGACCCTCGGTCATGACCGGATCTCCCTGCCGGTTAGCTTCAGGAAGACATCTTCCAGGGATGCCGGCCTGATGATGTGATCGGCTTGAGGCCATGCGGCCAGCATCTGGTCAAAATCACTGGTGGAGCCGCCGTAGATGAAGAGGTTCTGGCCGCTCTCCTGGTGGCTGACCTGGGGAAAGCGCTCCAGGATCTCCCCGGTGAGGGCCCGGTCGGCTCTGAGCTCGAGCACAAATGGCGGCAGGTGCTTCCGGATTAGCTCCGCGGGGCTGCCTTCGTCGACCCGGCGGGACTGGTCCATGATCATGATCTCGTCGCACAGCTTCTGCGCCTCGTCCATGTAATGCGTCGTGATCAGCAGCGTTATGCCACGTTCCTTGAGTTCGAGCAACCGGTCCCAGATGAGGTGGCGCACCTGCGGATCAAGGCCGGTAGTGGGCTCATCCAGAATGATCAGTTCCGGGTCGTTGATGAGCGCCCTCGCCAGAATCAGGCGCCGCTTCATGCCGCCGGAGAGCGACGGGACCGGAGTGCCGGCCCTGTCACCGAGATGCATGAAATCAAGCAGATCCCGGCCGCGGCGCCGGGCCGCCTCGCGGGGCATACCGAAGTAACGGGCATAGACCTTCAGATTCTGCCAGGTGGTCAGATCGGGGTCGAGGTTGTTTTCCTGCGGCACGACTCCCAGCCGCGCCTTGATCTGGCGCGGCGACTTAAGCACATCCATGCCGAAGACCTTCAAGGAGCCGGATGTGGGCCGGACGATGCAGTAGATCATCTTCATCGTCGTCGTCTTGCCGGCGCCGTTGGGGCCGACAAATCCATAGCAGCGCCCCCGGGCGACTTCAAAGTCGAGCGACTCGACGGCGACGACTTCGCCGTAGCGCTTATGCAGCGTTCGGGCTTGAACGACCATGGCTTGATTCAAGGTTCAAAGTTTAAAGTTCAAAATTTTCCAGTTCTGAGAATTGGTTTGATCAAATTTTGAATTTCATAACTGAACATGACCCTTCTATTCCCGCAACGGAGCGAGGTTGAATCAAATCAGTGAAATGAGATTCTAAATGACTGCACTGAAGATTTTCGGAAATTTTCATAAAATATCAATAAAGTATAAGAATCTATAATCTATAAGCATCATGAGCGATTCGGGAACAAACAAGATTATTTTACCGATCGAGGGTATGTCCTGCGCCTCCTGCGTCGAGCGGAACGCCCGGGCGCTCAGGCTGCTTCCGGGCGTGACCAAGGCGGACGTCAACTTCGCCACCGAGAAGGCGACAGTCGAGTTCGATCCGGCCATCATTTCTCCGGCCGAGCTGGTCGCGGTCGTTCAGAAAGCAGGCTACAAGGTGATCACCGAGAAGGTGACGCTCACAGTAGGCGGTATGTCCTGCGCTTCCTGTGTCGATCGGGTGGAAAAGGCGCTGGCAAAGGCTCCCGGCGTTATTTCCGCTTCCGTGAATTTTGCCACTGAAAAAGCCACCGTTGAGTTCATTGCCGGCGCGGCCACGGTGGCCAACCTCGCCGCCGTGGTGGAAAAAGCGGGCTATAAGGTGCTCGGAACGGAAGTGGCCGGCGCCGTCGGACCCGGTGAGGCCGGAGATATCGAGGCCCGGTCCCGGTTGCGCGAGTACCGGCGCCTGAAATTGAAAGTGGCTGCCGGCGCTGTTATATCGGTTCCGGTGTTTCTCGGGAGCATGTTCAGCCTGGGGCCACTTAGCAATATGTATGTTTTGTGGGCGCTGGCCACCCCGGTGGAATTCTGGGTGGGCCGGCAGTTCTTTTCCGGCGCCGTGGCGGCGGCCCGCCACCGGTCGACAAACATGAACACGCTGGTGGCGGTCGGGTCCCTGTCTGCCTATCTGTACAGCGTTTCCGGCGTTCTCTTCCATTCCTTCTACCAGCAGCGGGGGCTGGCGCTGCCCATGTACTTCGATACCGCCGCTATCATTATCACCCTGATCCTTTTCGGTCGCATGCTCGAGGCCCGGGCCAAGGGGCAGACCTCAGATGCGATCAAGAAGCTGATCGGCCTGAAACCGAAAACGGCCCGGGTTGTCCGGGACGGAACTGAAACGGACGTGCCCGTAGATACAGTTCTGGTTGACGATATGGTCGTGGTCCGACCGGGTGAAAAGGTGCCGGTAGACGGCATTATCGTTCAGGGCGAGTCAAGCCTTGACGAATCGATGATCAGTGGTGAAAGTATGCCGGTGGCAAAAGGCCCGGGAGATGAAGTGATCGGCGCCACCATCAACAGGCTGGGCAGCTTTCGCTTTCGCGCCAGCCGGGTGGGCAAAGAGACAGCGCTGGCGCAAATCATCCAGTTGGTTCAAGACGCTCAGGGCTCGAAGCCCCCGATTGCCCGCCTTGCCGATGTAATCGCCGGTTACTTCGTGCCGGGCGTTTTTGCCGCGGCCGGAATCACGTTTGTTATCTGGATTATCTTTGGCCCGGAGCCGGCGTTTACCCGGGCGTTGCTCAGCTTTGTCGCCGTGCTTGTTATCGCTTGCCCCTGCGCTCTGGGGCTGGCGACGCCGACGGCGATCATGGTTGGCACCGGAAAGGGAGCGGAAGCAGGCGTGCTGATCCGGGGAGGGGATTCGCTGGAGACCGCCCATAAGCTGGATACGATCGTGCTGGATAAAACGGGGACGATTACTCGCGGCGAGCCGGCTGTCACTGACATCTTTGCCGATGGGTGGGATGAAAACCAGATTCTCGAGCTGGCCGCCGCCGCCGAGCGCGGCTCGGAACATCCGCTGGGAGAAGCCATTGTTGCCGGCGCTTTAAGCCGGGGGATCGCCGCCGGTGAGGCGGAGCAATTTCAGGCGGTGGCGGGACAGGGCATCGAGGCCACCGTCGCCGGGCGCCGCGTGCTCATCGGCAATCCGGCGCTGCTTGAGGGGAAGGGCATCGAACTCGACGGGCTTCAGGAACGCGCCCATACGCTCGCCGGCGAGGGGAAAACGCCGATGCTGATGGCCATTGACGAACGGCCGGCGGCGGTAATCGGCCTGGCGGATACGATCAAGGATGGCTCCCGCGAGGCGGTGGCGGCCCTTAAGCGCCTGGGGCTGGAAGTGGTAATGCTGACTGGCGACAACCGGCAGACGGCGGACGCCATCGGCATGGAAGCCGGGGTTGACCGGGTGCTGGCGGAGGTGCAGCCGGCCGGCAAAGCGCGCGAGGTGGAGCGGCTCCAGGCGGAAGGAAGGAAAGTGGCAATGGTCGGGGACGGAATCAACGACGCCCCGGCGCTGGCCCAGGCGGATATCGGCATCGCGATCGGCACGGGGACGGATGTGGCCATGGAGGCGGCCGACATTACCCTGATCTCGGGGGATCTCAAGGGGGTGGTGACATCAATTTCACTAAGCCGCCGGACCATCCAGATCATCCGGCAGAATCTGTTCTGGGCGTTCTTTTACAATACGGCGCTGATTCCCATAGCAGCGGGGATCCTGTACCCTTTTTTTGGCGTAATGCTGAATCCGATTTTCGCCGCCGCCGCCATGGGGATGTCGTCGGTGACCGTGGTGAGCAACTCGTTGCGGCTCAGGCGGTTTAACCACTGAGTTTCCGGTTTCGAAATAGAATATGAATTAATTTTTATCGATCATCTGATTAATTTTGTGCAAATTCCGATTGTCATTCCGAGCGCTTTGCTGCGCTCAGTATAAACTCGCGAGGAATTCGTTTTGTACGAAAAGCAGATCCTCCGCCCAGACTTCGCGCCCTCAGGATGACAATTTATTGATAGCATGGTTAGATGTTTGAATGATTTTGAGATTGTCGATAACTGGGAACTGGAAACTGTAAACATGAAACCTTGATTTGACATGGCGCAGACCCGCGATCATTATACTATTGCACAGATTTCTGATATTCACTGCGGCGACCTCCGGTTTGACACTTCTCTGATCGAGGAGGCGCTGGCGGAAATCAATGACGCCAACCCCGACCTGGTGGTTGTCGCCGGAGACCTGACCGCCAATGGCTACCGGGAACAGTTCGAGGAAGCCAAGCGCTACATCGATCTCATCCGCTGCCCGGAAAAAATAGTCGTGGCCGGCAATCACGACACGCGCAACGTTGGCTATCTTCATTTTGAGGAGATGTTTGGCGAGCGTTTCGTTCAGCGTGAGCTGGACTTTCTCATTTCCGTCGCCGGGAAGGAAGAGAAAGTCCAGGAACGCGTCAGGATCCTGGCGCTGGATTCAAACAAGCCCGATATGAACGACGGCGAGATCGGCCGCCAGAACTATCCCCGCATCGAATCGGCTTTCGCCGACGGGGAGCATTACAAGATTTTCATCCTGCACCATCACCTGGTCAGCATTCCCGGCACCGGCCGGGAGCGAAATGTTGTCTGGGATTCGGGGGACGTGTTGGAAGAGCTGATGGATGCCGGCGTCGACCTGGTCCTGCACGGCCACCGGCATGTCCCGTTCAACTGGCCGGTCGGGAATATGCTGATCGTCAGCAGCGGCACGGGGTGCACCTGGCGGACGCGCGGCTATAACCAGCCATCTTATAACCTGATCGAGATCTACCCCGAGGTGATCAGAGTCACCACCAAAGTGCCGGGGGGAGAGACGCTTTCCCGCCGGCGCTTCCACCGCCAGCCGCGCCCGCCTCTGCCGGCTTAGGCACTTCCTGATTCCTCTTCTTCCTGCACGCCCCGCTCGATCTCGCCTTTCTTGCCTCGGCGGTTTTTCTTGCCGTATTTGGTCGTATCATGAAAACCGGCGCCCGAGCGCCGGCGTCCGGCAAATGGATTGCGTCTGACTTGCTTTTTATTTTTTGTCTTTTTGCTTTTTTCTGCCATGTATCTGCAAATTGCCGCATATTACTTCGACGCCGCCTCTGGCTTCCGGTTCTCCGGATCGGGATCTTTTCGGAGCAATATTGTCACCGGGCCGTCACCTACAAGTTCCACCTGCATCCGCGCGCCAAACACGCCGGTCCTGACCTCGAGGCCATCGCTTTTTAGCGCGGCGGCGACATCCAGATAAAGTTTTTCGGCCACGGGCGGCGACGCGGCGCCGGTGAAGCTGGGCCGGTTTCCCCGGCGCGTGTCCGCCAGCAGGGTAAACTGGCTGACGAGTAGCACCGAGCCACCGGCCTCCTTGACGGAAAGATTCATCCGCCCGCTGCCGTCGTCGAAGATACGCAGGCGCGAGATCCTGGCGGCGATATAATGGGCCTCGGCGCTGCCATCTTTGCTGGCAACGCCGAGCAGCACCAGCAGCCCGGGACCAATCGAAGCCACCTGACCGCCGTCCACCTGGACGCTTGCCTTCTTAACTCTTTGCAAAACGGCTTGCATTACCCAAGTCTATTTCTATTGAAAAATAGTTGAAAGCCGGCCCGCAATGAAACAGAATCACACATGATCATGAAAATGAGTCAGATTCTTTGCTGGCCGGCAGTGCTGCTTCTGCTTGCGTTAGTTTCCGGATGCGGCCAGACAGAGCCTGGCGCATCGCTTAAATTGGGACGGCTTGGCAGCCTGCCGGCGGGAGCGGCCGGCAGGGCCTCATTTTCGCGGCTGGATCTGGAAAAATACGCGGCGCGATATGCCTCCACTCTGGCGGAATGCCGGCGGATCGGCCAGATCGAAATCCCCAGAATCGGGCTGCTGTTCTGGATTGCCCAGGGCACCTCGAAGCAATCGATGACGGTGGGGGCCGGTCATATCGACGGAACCCCCCTGCCGGGCGCCGGAGGCAATTTTGCCGTCGCCGGCGACCGGGTGCTTTACGGCGCTCCGTTTCTGAAGCTTGACCAGCTGCGCGCCGGCGACAAAGTCATCTTGCGGATGCCGTATGCTGACCTGACCTACCAGGTGGATGACGTTACGAAAGTGTCGCCCGATGACGTCAGCGTGCTTAATCCCCGCGGTTATGACTCGATCACCTTAAGCACCTGCGATCCGGTCTGGCAGGTCGACCAGAGAATAATCGTCTCGGGAAAATTGATTAACATTGAGGTGAAACCGTGGTAGATTCTGCCGGCAGTCTGAAAGGATCGCCATCGCTGCGCCGCGCCGGGCTTTACCTCCTTTTTGCGGCCCTGCTCCTGGGAACGCTGCTCCGCGGCGGCTACTTTCCGGTTCCCAAATGGACTTTTGCGCTGCTGCTTCTGCTTGCCGGAGCTGCGGAAGTGGCGGTGGTGGCCGCTTATAAGGAGCTGATCCTGCCGCGGGTGCCGTCGTTCTGGCTGCTCGCGGCCTTTTCGGCGTTTGCGGCCATAAGCGGCGCATGGAGCGCGGCGCCGGGCGAAACTCTCCGGGAATCGGTGCTGCTCTTCGGGCTGCTGGCGGCCGGATATACTGTCTTAAGCCAGCTCAACTTCCGATGGACCGAGACGGTTGACCTAATTGCCGCGGGAGTGGTTTATACCACCGCCTTTGCATCAGCTTGGGGAATCGCCTCTTTCATCATCAGAATGCAGCCTTACAGCGGTTACGTGGACGGTTTTCTCCGGGCAGGCTCGACTTTCGAGTACTCAAATGCCCTCAGCTGCTTCGGGCTGATGGGGCTGCCGGTCACGTTTGCCATGCTCAAGCGCTCCTTGCCGCGGGACCGGCCGCTTTTCGGGCTGGCCCTGGGACTGGAGACGGCTGCGGTATTGCTGAGCTACGCCAGATTTGGTTACGTGATTCTGTTCCTCTTGAGCCTGTATTTCATGGTAACCGCGGCAAAGCTGCGGGTGGCAGTTTTTGTGTCTCTGGCCGCGGGCATTGCGGCCGCCGCGGCCGCCGCGGCCGCGGAAGAAAGTTCGCTGCCCACATTCGGCTTTTTTGCCGTGGTGGCGATTTTCGGCTGCGCCTGGGTGCTTCAGCCGTTGCTGGCGGCGCGGTCGGAACGGGACGGCCGCTGGCGGGAGCGTCTGGCGGGAGGGGCGGCGGCGGTGGCGGTAGTGATCGGCGCGCCGCTACTAATTCTCAAGACCGGCCGGCTTCGACAGATCGTCACTTCCCGGTTCGGCCAGGGAATGAAGCTTAGCCATCTTTTGCCGCATCGGCTGGGCACCTACCGCGGCGCCCTCGACGCTTTTCGGATTCATCCCCTGGCCGGTTTTGGCCTGGGTTCCTTTGCCGGCGTTTACCAGCGCTACGCCATTGCCTCCTACACTGAGTTTGCCCATAACCTGGTGTTGCAGACCGCCGTTGACACGGGGATCATCGGCGCCACGCTGATGAGCGCCTGGCTCGCCCTGGCGGTGGCGCTCTCGATCTGGCGGCTGGCAGCGCGAACCGAGCCGCTGGCGCGGGCGTTCGCGATCTCATCTCTCGTCTTTATTGCCTACAACATGTTTGATTGGGAATGGTACGTGCCGGCTCTGGCCGGCTGGTTCGTGGTCGCGCTGATGGTGGTGGTGGCACCGGGTACCGGCAGCGAAATAAATCACCCTCCTAAAACTGGCGCGGCATTATAATCTCTGAACTGAAGCTAAAGCTGCCGAAGGAACGTTAAGAAGAATAAACGAAGGAATCCAGACCAAGGAAATTAAATCGGGTCTGATCTGGCTCAGCAAAAAAATGCAGAGATATGGGGCTTGACCCGGGAGCTTGCCAAAACCTGTATGGAAAGACGGCGACGGCGGAAAAAAGCCGGATAGCTATTTTTGAAATTATGGGAAAATACAATCTCGACCCGTCAGGCAATATCTCGCCTTGCCAAACACAGAATGAAAATTGATGAGACTGAGTTCGCCCGGTCCACCGGGCTTTTTCTCTCGGGATGGGCGCTTAGCGGGTAAGCACGTCGGCGGCCAGAAAGGCGAAGTAGACGATGCCGATAAACCCGTTCATCGTCATGAACGTCCCCACGCGCGACAGGTTGTTTTTCGTCACCAGCGCGTTTTCAAAGACAAGAAGGGCGGCGGCCACGGCGACGCCGGCAAAGTACAGGAGACCGCGCCCCTGGACCCATCCCGCGGCGGCGATCAGCGCCACGGCGAGCACGTGAAAGACGCGCATCACCATCAGCGCCGGTCCCACTCCCAGCGAAACAGGCAGGGAGTGGATACCCTCCGCCCGGTCGAAATCAAGATCAAGACAGGCGTAAGCGATGTCGAAGCCGCCAATCCAGAAGGTAATCGCACCCATTAGCAGGAATGGTTTCCACGTTAACCCACCTGTGACGGCAACCCAGGCGCCTGCCGGCGCCAGCCCGTCGGTTGCCCCCAGAAAGACATGGCACAGGGACGTGAACCGCTTCGTATAGGGATAGATAACAAACGCGGCGATCACGATCGGGGACAGGTACCAGGTCAGAGGTGGCAGTTGCGACAGCGCCGCGCCCAGCACTGCCAGCGACAGCAGGGTGAAACCGGCCGCGGCCCCCAGCGACAGCTCCCCGGCCGCCAGCTCCCGCCCGGCCGTGCGCGGGTTGCGGGCGTCGATGCGGCGGTCGATGATTCGGTTGAGCGACATTGCCAGGCTGCGCGCCGCCAACATCGCCACCGTAATCCACAGAATCGTCAGCGCCGGCGGGATGCTGTTCCGGGCCAGGAGGGCTCCCGCGTAGGCAAACGGCAGCGCAAAGACACTGTGCTCCACCTTGACGAATTTTGCCAAAAGCACCGGCAGCCGGATTAAAGTTGGGGTTTCGCTTTTTGCAGATATGTCTATTCCAAATCGAGAATCTTCCCGGCTAAAACGGTCCGGGATGACATTTAACGGCACGCATTTGTCGTCCTAATGATGCAGCCTGAAGGATCTCGCGGCAATGTATCAAAGCTCGATGCCGTACTCGAACCAGCGCCGGTCGACAAGCTCCTTGATCTCGGGACTCATGGCGATGTCATCGGGCCAGGGGCGCGTGTGTCCTTCTTCCGGCCATTTTTTGGTGGCGTCGACGCCCATCTTGGCGCCGTAGTTCGGAGTGGGGCTGGCGTGGTCCAGCACGTCCAGCGGCCCCTCGCTGATGAGGATGTCCCGGCCGGGATCGACATTGTTAAAAACGCGCCAGGCCACTTCGCTTTCGTCATGGACGTCAACGTGCTCATCCACAATGACGACAAATTTTGTCAGCGACAGCATCCCCAGGCCCCAGACGGCGTTCATGACCTTGCGCCCCTGCATCGGATAGCTTTTTTTGATTGATATGATTGCACAATTGTGAAAGACGCCTTCCAGCGGCAGGTTCATGTCAGCCATCTCCGGCAGTGTCATCTTCAGCAGCGGCAGGAACAGCCGCTCGGTGGCCTTGCCCAGGAAGCAGTCCTCCATCGGCGGCCGCCCTACGATGGTGGCAGCGTAGACGGGATCGCGCCGGTGGGTGATGCAGGTCAGATGAAACACAGGGTAGTCGCCGGCCAGCGAATAATAGCCGGTGTGGTCCCCAAACGGCCCCTCACGGCGGAGTTCGTCCTTCTCGACGTATCCTTCCAGCACGATCTCGGCGGCGGCGGGAACTTCCATGTCCACGGTTTTGCACCGGACCATCTCCACCGGGCTCCCTTTGAGGAAACCGGCCAGCATCATCTCGTCGATTCCCTTGGGCAGGGGGGCGGTGGCGGCGTAGGTTGTGGCCGGATCGGTGCCGATCGCGACAGCTACTTCGATCCTTCCGGCGGCCAGCCGGAAGTTATCGGCGCCGTCCTTGTGGACATGCCAGTGCATGCCGGTGGTCGAGCGATCGAATTTCTGCAGCCGGTACATGCCGGCGTTGCGGCGGCCCTGCGGATCCTTGGTGAAGATCACCGGCAAGGTGATGAACGGTCCGCCGTCGCCCGGCCAGGTTTTCAGGATGGGCAGCGCATCGAGATCCGGGTGCTCCATCACTACCTCCTGGCAGGATCCGGAGCCAACTATCTTGGGGGCCGATCCGGCCAGATCTTTCAGCTTTCCCAGCGCTTTTACCTTGGCCACCAGTCCCTGCGGCGGCTGCAGCTCCAGAACCCGGCCCAGCCGGGCCGCAATCCTGTCCAGGTCCTCTCCCCCGAGCGCCATGCTCATCCGCTTCATGCTGCCAAACTGGTTGATCAGGATCGGCATCGTCGAGCCTATGGGGTTGCGGAACAGGAGGGCGGGGCCGCCTGCCTTGCTGACCCGGTCGGTGATCTCAGAAACCTCCAGCTCCGGATCGACCGGGGCCGCCACCTCGATCAGCTCACCTTCCCGTTTAAGGAGGTTGATAAATTGTCTTAGATCGTTAACTGCCATTGTTCCGACAAATTTGTCAAATTACCGCCAGGGTCGAAATCCAGTCCACAACGTTAATGGCCGGAAAGTCTGCCGAAAGTCGGGCCACGATCGAGCGGCGCCGGGCGTTGGCGGCGCCGTAATCGTTGGCCAGCAGGCTCGCGCGGTACGGGCCAAGCTCTTCCGGGCAGCGCCCGTTCTCTCCGGAGACGGCCCGGCCGGCCAGGCAGAGCGTCGTAAATACCCAGGCAGACATTGCCCAGGAGTCTTCCGGGCCGGCGTCATCGTCCGCGGGTCTCCGCGTCTTCGGGGCAGCGCCGGATGGCGCCGTCTCCGCGCCCACGTGAGCACAGAGGCTGATCAGATCCGCGAGACGGGCCACGCCAAACAAATCTCCCAGCGCCGCAATGTAGGTGAGCCCTTTCGCGTACATGTAATCGCCGGCCAGCAGGCTGAAATCGGAAGCATCCGCCTCGATCAGCCGGCCCTGGTGATGATAGTGCAGCAGGTAACCCTCAAAGATGTACTCGAGCGCAAACAGGTAATTTTCACTGGCGTGGCTCCCACCGCAGGCGCTGGCAAACAGGTCCGAGACTCCCTCGCCGGCCGGCGAGGGAGTCAGCCGGTTGACAAACATCGGGCTTTCCGCCGCTATCTGGCGGGACATTTCCGCCAGCGTTATCTCCGTGATGGTTTTCATAATAAAAGGAAAAGTGATCCAATCCGTCAAGCTTTTGTCATTCCGAGCCGTGGCGGGCGAAAAATCCGGTTTTTATGCCCGAGATTCTTCGGCTTCGCCAGGATGACAGTTTCCTAATGGTTGTATAACAAGTCAGGTCAAAAAGTTTTTTCCACTTGGAACTTTGAACTTGATGCTAGCAACCTTGATTATTGAGATAAAACGACAGACTCATCAACTCAGTAGAGAGGTCAACTTGCCTGACAATCGCCGGTTCTTTTACGTGTGCCCTGATCGGCGCAAAATTAAGCACGGACGGGACTCCGGCCGCCACGACCCGGTCGATCAGTTCCTGGGCTACAGACGCCGGCGTGGTTATAATGGCGATGTCGACGCGGTTGCTGGTGATAAAATCCTCCAGCTCATCGGTTGATTTGACATGGCCTACACCCCGGCTCTTGCCGATAACCGCCGCGGCCGAGTCGAACATGCCGAGGAGATTAAAGCCTTGCCTTTGAAAGGCGCGGTAACGGGCCAGCGCCGTGCCCAGCTTGCCGGCTCCGATGATGATTGTGTTCCAGGTGCGGTCCAGCCCCAGGCACTTTTTCAGTTCTTCGATCAGGGAGGCGACGTCATAGCCCACTCCCCGAATGCCAAATTCGCCGAAGTAAGAGAGATCTTTGCGAATCTGCGCCGGATTCGTCCCCACCGCTTCCGCCAGCTGGCGCGACGACACAGTCAATGTCCCGCGGGACTGCATTTCCTGGAGCTTGCGCAGGTACCGGGAAAGGCGGGGAACGGTAGCGGCCGGCACGCTGTGGTTTTTATTCCCCGCCACCGTTGCCTGTCACTCCCCCTGCCGGAAAAACTCTGCTGCCGCCGTCACCGTGCGGTCCAGGTCGCCGCCGCTGTGGGCCAGCGACACAAAAGCAGCCTCGAATTGAGAGGGAGGCAAGTAAATTCCCGCGGAAAGCATGTGCTGGTAAAAACGGGCGAAGCGGCTGGTATCGCTGGTCCTGGCCGAGTTAAAATCGGCAACGGGGCCGGCGGTATAAAAGAGCGTCATCATCGAGCCGGTCCGGTTCAGGCTTACCTCAAGTTCACCGCCGGCAGCCGCTTCCGCGAGGCCATCCCCGAGCCGGAGCGATTTTGCTTCCAGGGTCTCATAAACGCCCGGCGCCTTTAACTCGGCCAGTGTCGCCAGTCCCGCGGCCATCGCCAGCGGGTTGCCGGAAAGCGTTCCCGCCTGGTAGGTGTTTCCCGCCGGGGCTACCGTCTCCATAATCTCCCGGCGGCCGCCAAAAGCGCCGACCGGCAGGCCACCGCCAATGATTTTGCCCAGGCAGGACAGATCCGGAGTGACGCCGTAAAGCTCCTGAGCGCCGCCGTAAGCGACTCGAAAGCCGGTCATCACTTCATCAAAGATCAAAAGGGCGCCAAATTTTAACGACTGGTCGCGCAATCCCTGGAGGAATCCATCCGCCGGCGGAACGACTCCCATATTTCCGGCCACCGGCTCCACGATTATCGCCGCCACCTGGTCGCCCTCGCGGTCCATAATCTCGCTGACCGCTCCCAGGTCATTAAAGGGGGCCAGGATCGTATCGGCTGAGGCGCCGGCGGTAACGCCGGGGCTGTCAGGCAGGGACAGCGTCGCCACACCCGATCCGGCATGGACGAGCAAGCTGTCAACGGCGCCGTGGTAACAGCCGGTGAACTTGATGATCTTTTCCCGGCTGGTGTAGCCGCGGGCCACTCTCAGCGCGCTCATGGTTGCTTCGGTGCCCGAGTTTACCATCCTGACCATCTCTATCGATGGCACCGCCTGCACAATTTGCCCGGCCAGTTCCACTTCCAGTGGCGAGGGCGCTCCAAAGCTCGTTCCGTCCCGGAGCGTTTTTTCCAGCGCTTCCCGGACGGCGGGGTGGCAATGGCCCAGAATCAGCGGCCCCCAGGACCCGACGTAATCGATATATTCGTTGCCGTCGACGTCAATCATGCGGCTGCCGTCGCCCCGGCTAATGAACTGCGGCTCCAGGCCAACGGGCCGCATGGCCCGCACGGGGCTGTTGACGCCGCCGGGAAGCAGCTCGAGCGCTTCCATGTACAGCTGATGTGATTTTTCAGTTATCAATTGGCTCCGACTGATTTGGCTTTCCTGCATATGCATGCTGCGATCACTTAAATCCCAGGTAAGGCATCAACAAACAGGCGAAACTGGAAACTTTAAACTTTGAACCAGGATCCAGGAGCCTGGAACTGTTTCATCCTCCCAGCCAGGCGGCGACTTCCCTGGCGTGGTAGGTGACGATCATGTCGGCGCCGGCGCGGCGGATCGACGTGAGTGTTTCCAGCACGGCCTGCTGTTCGTCCAGCCAGCCATTAGCGGCGGCGGCCTTGATGGCGGCGTACTCGCCGCTCACGTTATACGCCGCCAGCGGAAATTTCGTCTCCTGCTTGACCCGCTGAATCACGTCCAGATAAGGCAGCGCCGGCTTGACCATAATAATGTCGGCGCCCTCGTCGATGTCGAGCAGGCATTCGCGGACGGCTTCGTCGCTGTTCCGCGGGTCCATCTGGTAGGAGCGGCGGTCCCCAAACGCGGGGGCTGATTCCGCCGCCTCGCGGAAAGGCCCGTAGAAAGCGGACGCATACTTGGCCGCATAAGACATGATCGGCGTGCCCGTAAAACCCTCATTGTCGAGCGCCCCGCGAATGGCCGCTACGCGACCGTCCATCATGTCCGACGGAGCAACCATATCAGCACCGGCTTCGGCGTGCGAGAGCGCCATCTTGGCCAGCAATTCGAGCGTCAGGTCGTTATCAACCTGGCCGCCCTGGACGATGCCGCAATGGCCGTGGCTGGTATACTCGCACAGGCAGACGTCGGTAATCAGCACCAGCTCGGGGACCGCATCCTTAAGGGCGGCCAGCGCCATCTGGATGATTCCTTCCTCGTCATAAGCTCCGGAACCGGCTTCGTCTTTCTGCGCGGGTATCCCGAACAGCAGGATTGCCGGGATGCCCAGCTTCAGCAGCTCCCGGGCCTCCTTCACCAGATTGTTGATCGACAGCTGGAAGCAACCCGGCATGGCGCCGACCTCGCTCCTGATATCGTTGCCGTGGGTCACGAACAGGGGATAGATAAGGCGGTCCGGCAGCAGGTCCGTCTCCCGCACCAGGTTCCTGATCTGGGGGGTCTGCCGCAGGCGCCTCATCCTATATGTGGGAAAATACATCCAGGGCTCCTTCAACTTTCAAGGCCAATCTCCGGTTTCATCGTTAACGCTTCCACCGCCGGTTTTTTAAAGGTAGCGCGTTAACCCTTCGCACCATCCGCAATATTAACGGAAAAAATCATCCTCTGCCCAGCCGGTCTTCCAGCTTTCCCAGGATTTTCCCAACCTCGGCGGCGTAGGCGGGGGCCGCGTCATAGGGAGATTCTTCATCGAGATCGGCCGTCCGGACGCCGCTGTCAAACGGCAGGCACCCGAGGACGTCGTAATTTTGCTCCAGGTCACGGCAAAAACCGGCATCGTCATCAGTTACCTTGTTGATGATTAAAAAGAGGCGGGATATGCCTATCTCTCCGGCGAGCCGGGTGATGTCATCGGCCGTCTGCAGACTGCGCTTCCCAGGCTCGGCGACGATCAGCATGGCGTCAACGCCGCGAGCCGTCGCCCGGCCCAGATGCTCGATGCCGGCTTCCATATCGACGATCACGACATCCTTTTCTGCCAGCATCAGGTGCGACAGCAACGATTTAAGCAGCGCCGATTCGGGGCAGATACAACCGCCGCCGCCCGTCTGGACCGTCCCCAGCTTCAGCAGCCTCACCCCGTGGGCTGACACAGACATCGCCGCCGGGATGTCATCGACGCGCGGGTTCATCTTGAAAACAGGCGCCAGCGATCCAGGCTCGGCCCCTGTCCTCTCCCTGATCAGGTCTTTCATTGCCGAGATGGGCGTAATCGCTGCCGCGGCCGCCGGCGCGGCGCCGACCGCCCCGGCAAGGTTGGCGTCGGGATCGGCGTCAACGGCAATGACCTGCAGGCCGCGCGCGGCCATGATCCTCGCGAGCGTTCCGGCGATCGTGGTCTTGCCCACGCCCCCTTTCCCGGTCACCGCCAGTTTCAATCCAGCCAAATCGTTCCTCCAGTGGTTTTTGGTTTTGTTCCGGTATACAGATTACCCGATTGACGCCAAACAAATATAGAAGTTATCATATATTAATGAAATATCAAGACACGGATAAGCATTATTTACCACCCGCCGCATTTCCGCAACAGGCCATTTTTCTGCATGAAAAAGGCCTGACTAAATCAGTCAAAAATTGCGAAAAGTACTCCTTATGGGAATACCCCGGGGGGCTTATAGTTGGTCTAAATTGAGTTTACATAACTACTAATATAAATAATATGCATCATGTAAAAAGCGAATATTAGAGTAAACTTCTTGCATTAAGAGCGTCTTTATCAACTATCTGTGGTGCATGGTAGCGCAGTAACGGTGGTTGGGTAAGACTTGATCTTGACCGGCTAACGCGGAAACTGGCCCCGGTGGAGTTACCCGGTCTTCTGATATGCGAGTCAGCTCATGAAGTTGAGGCCCTTCTTTTCCGGAACCGTTGGTGCGTCCCCGCGACCCCGGTTCTAAAGCGCTCTGGAAGTCCAGCAAAACGTCTACTTGGGGGAGTAGGAGGTGGTGGAAAGGTTTAATGCAGAAAGTTGTTTTAAGCCCTAACCAGAATTCGACTAGGAGGAGGAGGGTGAAGGAATGAAGAGCAGTTTCGGAAGTAATCGCAAGCTGCGGGTCCTGATGGTTATCGCTCCGCTGGCTTTGCTGATAATCCTGGCGGTAGCAACGCTGGGGCTTTCCAGCGGCGCCGCGTTGACTCAATATCAGAATACGGCCGTACCGAGCAATTACGGCGTCAGCAACCAGATGCTTTATGTCGCCAACGGCACCGACAGCAATGTCAAGGTGATTGACGTGGGCAGCATGAGCGTCGTCGACACCGTTCCGGTGCCGGCCCAGCCGGACGGCCTGCAGGGCCTCGGCCTGAACTGGGAGGTCCACGGCGTCGTCCCGTCGGCCGACAGAAGCAGCCTCTATACAGTGGGCGCCCTCTCGGGCGGCTACTTAAATGGCAGCAATTGTGACGGCGGCTGCGGTTATCACATCTCCCAGATCAGCACCAAGACCAAAACGGAGATCAAGACCATCCCGCTGCCGACCGCCGCTTACGACCCGGTTGGCTACTGCGGCCTGGAATACAACCTCAACAACATCAACTCGAACTACCTGATCGCGGCGACTATGAACACCACAGACGCCAATCTGACGAACCTATTTGGCGCCCCCAATCTGAATCGCCAGCCACAGCAGATGTTAGGCGGCTGGGCCAGCGTCAACCTGACCACCGACACCAGCACGTTCCTGAGCACCGATCAGAACGGAGACGGGGAGTCAGGCACCTGCGGTATCGCCTGGAACGCCGCCGGCACGAAGGGCTACGCCTCGCAGATGTTCTCGCCGTTCATCGCCACGATCAACTGGGATGCGGCCACGGCCACCGGCACACTCACGGGCTCGGCCATCGACGCTCCGGCGAACAGCCCCTCGTACCATCAGGAAACGACGGATCCGTCCACCAATACCCTGTATGCGGCCAACGAGCGGTACATTGACGTCATCAACATGAACACCGATACGCGGCTCGCCACCATCGACATGTACACGCTGCTTGGCGCCACCAACGCGGTGCATACTCACTCGGTGGACTTCACCCAGGCGGGCGGCCACAAGGTACTGTACGCGACGGTGCGGAATTATCCCAATAACAGCCAGGCGACCATCGTTGCGCTCGACGTCAGCAACATAAACAGCCCGGCAGTGATTGGCGAGACCCAGGGTCTCAACGTGGAAGCCTGCGGCGTCTACGCCGATCCCGACAAGAGCCTGTACTACAAGGCTTCGGGCATCATCAGCACGGCTCAGGCTGCCAACGATAACGTCACCGGCATAACGCTTAACGCCGGTGGCACCGGTTTCACTGCGGCGCCGACGGTGACGATCAGTGGCGGCGGCGGCGGCGGCGCCAGCGCGTCAGCCAGCGTTTATAACGGCACTGTCAACGCGATCAACCTGCTCTCCGGCGGCGGCGGCTACACTTCGGCGCCGACGGTGACGATCAGTGGCGGCGGCGGCAGCGGCGCGACGGCGACGGCTTCGATTGGCCCGGTTGCCCCGTTTAACCATAATGCCCTCGCCAATGACCTGCTGTTCGTGGCCGGTGGCCGCGACAGCAACGTCAAGGTCGTGGACCCGAGTTCGATGAGCATCGTTGACAGGATTCCGGTGCCGGACGAAGTTACACCTGGTACGCCCGGCAACCCGACCACCTGCGCCAACGTGCCCAACATGGGCTGCGTCAATCTGTACAGCCTCAATCCGTCGCTGATGGATTGGGAGATCCACGGCGTTGTCGTTTCACCCGACCGCACCAAGATCTATGCGCAGGGAGCGCTCTCCGGCGGCAGCTACGCGACGCCGGGCGACCTGAACAGCGCGTTCAACACCACCGATTACAAGATGTACACGATCGGCACGGCGAACAAGACGCTCCAGCGCGCAGATTCCTTGCACGGAGCCAATGATCCGGTTGATCCGGTGGGCTTCTGCGGCATGGAATACGATCTGAACAATGAAAACGCTAACTACATCGTCTCGACATCGATGAACGCCAGCAACGCCACGCTCAAAGGCGCGCTGGGCGGCGCCGATCTCTCGACCGCGCGCGGCAGCGGCTTCAGCGAGCACGGCGGCTGGTACATCTTCAACCTGTCGACGCATCAGAACGTCAGCTTCATCGACACGTACAATTCGGCGGCGGGCGAGGTCAACAATGAGTCCTCCACCTGCGGCATTGCCTGGGATGCAAGCGGCACGCACGCTTACGCATCGCAAATGTTCCAGCCGTTTATCGACACCCTGAACTGGACCGCTGAGGCCGGTAGTAATCCTCCCAGTGGTACTGTGACCGGCGGTCTGACGCTGACGAAAGAAGCAAGTGGCGGCATGCACCAGGAATCATCGGATAAAACGAATGGAATCCTGTATGTGAGCGATGATAGCGGTTATTTGGATGCCTATAGCATGTCCACCAACGCCACCATTGGCCAGATCAACATTCGCGGCCTCACTGGTTCGCCAAATGTTATGGTCCACAGCGTTGAGGTGTCTCCGAGCGACCCGAGTGTCATCTACGTGCAGGGGCATGACTTGCCGGAAAATCCGGCAGGTACGGTTGATCCGGACAAGGGCGCCACAGAGGGCGGCGTTGCTGTCATCAAGATCGACGACGTGAATAATCCGGGCAGCTCGGCGCACGTGCTGGGAATCATCCCGAATATGGGATATAACTCCTGCGGCGTGTATGCGATCGGCGACAAGGCGGACTGGCAGAACGCCCAGAACGCGGTCAAGCCGGCGCTGTCGCTGACAAAGGGCAACGTGTACTGGGCTTCATACAGCGACTACACGAACCACCAGCTGTCGGTTGACTACACGGTCAACGCGGCGGCGACAAGCTCGGCGGCGAGCGGCGTGCAGGTAACCGGCGCCACCTTCGACCGGGCCGGCGTGTCCCTGGCAACCCCGATGCCGCTTTCGCTTGGCGATTTTGGCGCCGGCGGCAGCGCCTCGTTCACGCTCAAGTACGACGTTTCCGGCCTGGCCGGTAACATGTTCGTGACCACCACCGATGCATCTGCCGATGGCGGCGCGTGGACCTATCCCTAAATGAGCGGGACTAAGGAAAACGGAGAACGCCATTGATCAAGCTAAGTAAAAAGGAGAACGTTATGGCTAAGAAAAGCCAGCGGGAGCCTTACGCTAAGCCTGAGCTGGTGAAGCACGAGAACCTGAAGGAAATCACCTTCGAGTGCTCGGGCTGGCAGTGCAGCGTAGTGGTTCCGCCAGCGCCGTAAAACGGCGAAGAGCAAGCAGGACGAAAGCAACGAAACGGGAGGGCCGGCCTCGCGGGCCTGCCCTCCCGAAATTTAACGGTTTGCCGGGCAAGTTTGGCGGAATTGCGGTATAATTAAAGACTGCTTTTTCGCAACCAGAATAAGGAGAACTTATCGCATGAAAGCTGTAGCAGGCCAGAACCGGAACGGGAAATGGAGAGGTTCACAGGGAATGATGGCGGTTGTCGCGATGGCGCTGCTTGCCTTCACCATCATTGTCGCGGGATGCGGCGGGGGGTCTGGAAATAGCACCACAGCCTCACAGCTTAATAGAAAGTCAACCGGCACAACAGGGAAAACGGTAGCCTCAAAAAACAAGACTGGCACGACTGCGACTGTTCCCGGAGTTAATGGGAACCAGCAGGTGCTGGCCGGATATACCGCGGACCAGTGCATGTCCGACTTGACGACGCGGTACGGAAGCAGTGATGTTGCCGCTCAGGCATGCGCACAGATCAACAAGGATTACGGAAGCTCTGTGCCCCGAAGCCAGCTGACCACCACTGTTTTGCCTAAAATCGAGCAGCAGCATCCGAACTGGAAACCGGTGCAGCCGGGAACTCCGTCGCAGTCGCCGTCGCCCTCACCGTCTCAACCGCCGTCTGGCGGGCAGACGCCGTCGGGAGGATCGGGCGGTACGAGCACGGGCGGCTGGTCCGGTGGCGGAATTCCGATCACGGTGCCGGGGCAGCCCGGTGGCAACGGCCCCTAAGGCCTGACGGCCGGCGCGGCACAGCAATAATGACGGGTCATAAGGGGAAGGAAATGCTTGACAGTCTAAGTGAGATCATGGGTCAAAGGTTCAGCGACGCCAAACCAAATGCGGCCACGTATGACGTGCACGGCGTCGTGACAAAAGTCTACGCGGATGACCATCTGCTGGCGCTGGCGATCCAGGATTTCCTGAGACCATTCCGCGGCCTGCCGGGCGCAGAGCCGGACATCGAGTTCTACCTCCTGACCAGGCCGGATGGCAACAGGGATGCCGGCGGCAGCTTCCGGGCAGCGGAGCTCCTGTATGACTGGAAGGTCCTCCGCTACAGCCGGGAAGGCCAGCTGCGGTATCAGGAAGTGCCCGGCGCCGGCTCGGTCTCGGCGGATCTCGATGCCGGACTTGCGGTCGCCTTTGTGGATAGCGGCATGTCGGCGCGGGCCTGGTCCGTAGCGCATGTGATCTTCTTTCCGATCTGGGCGCAGCTTCTGAAGGTAAAAGGCCTCTTCCCGGTACACGCGGCCGGCATGGAGCGGCAAGGGTGCGGCATTCTTTTCCCCGGGAGGAGCGGCAGCGGAAAGTCCACTCTGTCATTGCAGCTCTTGCGCCATGGCTTCCGGCTGCTGGGAGACGACACCGTCTTTGTCAAGGCAGATTCCCATGATGGTGCAGACATGCTCTTCTTTCCGGAGGAAGTTGATGTTTGCCCGGAGACGGTGGACCTGTTCCCCCAGCTGGCTTTGGCGCGGAATCTGGCTGAGGACCGCTGGCAGCCCAAGACCAGGGTGAATCTCGGCGATGTCAGATCAAGCCAGGTGATCGAAGCCGCTGGTATCAACCTGCTCGCATTCCCGGTTATCGCCCGCGACGGCCGCACGCGTTACGAACGGATCGGGCAGACGGAGGCCCTGGCGGAGCTGATTCTGTACGCCTTCCTGTTTATGGACCCGGAGACCAGCAAGGAAAACTTTGGTCTGCTGGCGGGTCTGGTGCGCAGGGCAGGCTGCTTCCGGCTCCACATGGGCCTCGACGGCGACGAGCTTGCCAAGAACGTTGACGAATTGGTAGCTAGAGTATAAAATTAGATGCCTTGCTCGGCGCAGCCGGGGCGCCGGGTGGTTGGCAAGCCGGGGGGCTTGCCGCAATCCCGAAGCAGCGATCATTGCTGCGGCAGGAAAAAGGAGGGTGGGACCGCTTAAAAATCGCGGGCCCGCACAAAGTCCGCTCCAAGCGGAAAAAACACTAGAGGATGAAGGGAGGAAATATGCAAATCAGTTCGAAATTGTTTCGCACGGCGATTCTCGTTCTGGTGCTGATGCTGGCGATTGCGCTTTATCTTAGCCTGAGCCTGGTCAAGGCCAGCACGGCCAAGGGCGCAGTTGCAGGTTGTAGTAGTCAACTGACAGACTGGGCCAAAGTCCAGTGCTACGTGGACCAGTACATCCAGAGTCAGGCGACCAC
>JACWAM010000100.1 GCA_014874265.1 Thermoleophilia bacterium
ATCTCCATCAGCGGGATGAGGCCCACCAGAATTATAGCCGGCTCCTTTGTCAACATAGCGGCAAGCGCCGTCGCGACCGACCCGGCGTAAGAACCGGCGCTTCCCCGTTTCAGGAAAATAAAATAAAGGCCCAGGGAAAAGATCATCAATAACAGGGCCGCCAGGTCAAAGCGGACAGCGGACCAGGTTACCGCTTCAACGTCAATGGGAGCCAAGGCGAACAGCAACGCCGCAAAAAATGCGGTCAGCCTTTTCAGGCGTAGCAGCCCAAGAAACCAGAAAAGCAGGGATGCATCAAGGCCCTGGAGGAAAAGGCTGAAAACATGCGAGAAGAGCGCCGAGGCGCCAAAGAAGCGCCACTCGAGCCAGTAGAAAAGCTCTCCCAGCGGCCGAAAGAAGATTATCTGGGCATACGCCAGCCGCCACAGTTCCAAAACGCCGATATCCTTAACCTGTCCCAGCAACCAGTAATCATCACGGATCAACGGATCGCGCAATATAGGCGCATACGCCAGGAAGACGGCGGCAAAGAGGAGAAAATAAACCGCCCCTGAATATCTCTTAAAAAATGACAATCGCAGACCGCAGTTCTCAGGTCAGGTTTTCTAAGCAGCTTTAAAGCGCTTAACTTAAAAAGACAATTTGCGGCGAAGGCCGAAAAAGCCGCAAATCCTATATACCTTTTGAGGCTGGCTCTTAATCAAAACCAGACGGCAGGGAGGGCAATTTGGACAACAATGATTACCGGGAACTGGAGCTGGCTCTCCGGAAAGAAGCCACGGAGGCAAAAGCTACAGGGAAAGCTTGGCCGGCTGATAAAGTAGCCGGAAGACTCGCAGAAATCGCCGATGCCCTGGCCGCGATCAGGCGGCGCCCGGAAACCGGGATTAACGCCAGTATGGGAAAGCGCTCCGGCAGCGCCCGATAGGACCTTTAAGGGCCTGTCCCGGTAACAACCGCTCATGACGAGGCCAAGCAAAAGCCAGGGCCGTGGCTATCCGCCCTCTCGAACACCTCTTAACAGCCACCAGTCAACGGGAAACTGCCAGAACTGATGCCGGCAACGGGCGCCGCTGATGGCGCTGGCAGCGCCCACGTAAGCGCGGCGCAGCCGGCTGCGCGAGGCGCGCCGGCGGACCCACTCGGATGGATAACCGTAGACCAGGTAAAACTCGCGCTGGCGCTGGCGGTTCTGAAATCCCTTGTTCATCCACGGCAGGCTGCTGGCCACGGTGTTAAACGAAGCCCACTCCTCAAGCGACTGAGGCTGGGTCAGCCCCAGTTCCGCCGCCTTGTCGTAAAGAGCATTGCCGGGCGTCGGAGCGTAGAAGTGCAGCTGTGAGTTGTATTCTCCGACAATTTTTGATACTCCCTCCATCACCCGCCAGGTTTCCTCGATCTCCGTCTCGGTTTCGCCCGGAAAGCCGACGATGAAGCTGTAGGTAATCTTGATCCCGTGCCGGGTCGCTACCCGCGCCGCCATGAGGATATCCTCCGGGGCGATGTCTTTTTGCATTGCTTCCAGCTGCGTCTCGGAACCACTCTCCGCCCCCACCAGAAATGCCCACAGACCGCTGCGTTTCAGGGTGTCAAAAGTCTCTTCGGAAAACTTGCCCAGTTGCGGCGCCCTGGCGTTTGCGGCCCAACCCAGCCGCATCCCCCGCTCGATTATCCCCTGTGAGATTTCCAGCGCCCGCTTCTCCTTGACAAAATAAGTGGAATCAAAATACATAATGCCGTTGACATCAAGAAAACTTTTAAGAAACTCCAGGTCCGACAGCACCCGGTCCGGTTTATAGGCCCTCCAGGCACGCCCGTAAACCTGTGGCTCGGCGCAAAACTGGCAGCGGGCGGGACACCCCTGGCTGGTAACGTAATTGATGGCCCGGCTGCCAACATGCATGTTGTTCAGGTACTGCCGCGGGTTACGCAGCTTCTCATAAGGCAGCCGCGGGAAGCTGTTGATGTCGGCCACCGGCCGGCCCGGATTGGTCACCGTCTCCCCGTCCCGCGTGAAAGTAATGCCGGCCACGCCGGCGAAGTCCTCGCCCTCCCTGATGCGGCTCGCCAGCTCCAGCATGGTCAGCTCTCCCTGGCCGCGGACAACGGCGTCGACGTACTGGTTCCGGCTCGTCTGCTCCGGCAGAATTGACGGATGATAACCGCCCCAGACGATGGGAAGCTCCAGCCCGGCGGCGCGCACCGCCCGGGCCGCCTCCAGGCCAAAATGGATCTGCGGGCCCGTCATGCAGCTGATGCCGAGCAGAGATGCGCGGCGGCTTTCCGACAGCAGCAGTTGCGTCCACGCCGGCTCGACATTGGCGTCAATCAGCGTGACGTCGAACCCTTCGGCAAACAGCGGCGCCGAAACCGCCAGGATCGGCAGCGGCGCCCAGGTCCAGGGATGGTATTGCTTGCCAAAATGGTTCCGGGGATAAAAAAGAATGACCTTGTTTCGATTATTCATTTTCCGGTTGGACTTTTAGTATGGATTTGCAGCGCCGTTCGGCTATTTAAGGCTCGAATTCAATCGCTGTCTGCTTTTGATCGTAATCAAAAAGCTGACCGGCGGCAACCTTTGGCAGGGTTTTAAACTAAGCGGTCTGCAGCTGGAAGATCAAGGTTTCTTGCGCGGTCCCGGGACAAACCCGGTTTACCAGCTTCCACTCCGGATGCGCGGTAGCGGCTTCTGCCAGCCGTGCCAGGGTTGGCCTCCACGCGGCCAGATCCGCGGCGCTGATGACAAGAAAGTCAATGCGATGTTTTCTGGCGTACTCGGCCGTCTGAACGTAACCGGCATACGGAAGCAGATAGGCAGTGCCGCCGGCATAAAATGCGGCGCTGTATTCCCGGCTCATTATCCGTTTGCCCTCCCCCGCCGTTTGCTTGATGTACAAACCGGCGTCCATGTAACCGGCGGGATAACTGACGTTGAAGGAGGTCTTGACTGAAAAAGCAAACATCGGCAGCAACAGCACCGTGCCGATCACCCAGGGCGTCGCCCTCAGCAATTTCAGCTTCCATGCTGAGGGGGACACCTTCGCAACCGTTTGCCTGGCCCAAACAACCAGCCGGCTCCATCCTTCCGCAATCCAGATCATAACCAGAGGCACAAAAGGCATGAAGAAGCGGTCGTGCGCGTACATGGCCAGGATCGCGAGAGCCGGCGCCATCATCAGCACCAAGTAACCGACGCCAGCGGCCCGGCGACGGTCCCAGGCGCCAGTAAACAAACCAAGGACCATCAGTGGCAGCAGCCAGATGGGAATCACCTTTGGCAGCACGTGACCGAAGAAATCAAGTGACTGGTTGACAAATGTCCTGGCCGCGCTGACTGGCTGCTTGACGATATAAGTCATCAAGTCCTCATTCGGCAGCGCCATGACCTTTATCTGGCTGTTGCCGGACGTCAGGCTGAGGAGATCCTTTTCCCAGCCAATCGAGCCCGCCCTGATATTGTGCGTAGAGTCATAAATATTCCCTGAGTTTAATTTTCCGTCGTATGTCCACCGGCCCAGCTGGGAATGCAGAAAAATGATATAAGGCATGGCGAAGATGAGAAACAGCGCCAGGAATACGGACAAAACTTTTGCCATCTGCCGCCCGGCGGGCCGCATCAGGCCGATGATCACCGCGAGCGCCGCCAGCACCACCGCATAATAGATGCCGGATGGATTGACAAGATACGCCAGCCCCACCGCGGCGCCGGCGAGGGAGCCGGATAGCATGCTCCGGTCCCGGAGCATCCGGTAACCGAAAAGAATCCCCATCAGCAGAAAGAAAATATAGACGCTTTCGGTATAGATCAGCGACGAGTACTGGATAAACAGGGGCGTGACCGCGAGCAGCGCCGCCGCCATCAGGCCTGCCCGCCGGTTGGCCAGCTCGGCGCCGAGGAGATATGTTGGAAGCAGCAGCAGGCTGCCGAAGACGGTGACGACGATGTAGCCCGACAGCACGTAATGCCGCACCAGCGTCGCCACGCCGGCGATAAAAAAAGGAAGCAGCGGTGAAAAATGAGTGTCGGAAACGCCGCTGATATCCCAGAGTCCGTGACCGCCGGCCAGGTTCTCTGCCATCCGCACGTACGCGGTCTCATCCAGCTGGATCATCTGCCTTGTCAGCACCGCCAGCATCCGGATCGCAAAGGCGGCCAGCACCAGCAGGAACAGGATGCGGCCAGAGGTAAAAAAACGTCTACCAGCCTCGACGGCATTCATCCTATTTGGCCCTTTTGTAGAACAGTCTGATTCCATCCTGGTCAAATATCTTTTCGTAGCGGCTGCCCGGCGCCGTCAGGAAGGCAAAGGAGCCGGCGTCGTTATAGTAAGTGTTGTTAAACGGCTTCACCAGCACATAGTCTGCGTCTAACCGGTCGATCCCCTGGGGCAGCCGGTCCGGTCCCCGGGGAACATCCCACAGCAGTGGCTCGTAGAGGCCCCAGCGCGCCGGCACGTGTGAAAGCGCCCGGCCGTCATTGGAGGCAAACGAGACTCCTGGCGGCACCATCGCCAGCGCTTTGGCCAGGGCGGCCGCGTCAGCTGGAGGCCCTTGAGGCAGCGTCTTGATCCAGATGTGGGCCGTGGCCGCCACCAGAATAAAAATGACGATGGATGCGGACACAGCCGCGACCCGCTCCCGCCCCGGCAATTTTTTTTGCAGGTAGGCGATAAACCCGGCCAGCGTCACCCAGAACGCCGAAACGATCAGCACCGAATAATGAGAGATGCCCCCGGCGACGCCGGAGACATCGGAGCCGCGCAGGATGTTTATGGCAATGTTCGGAAGAGCGAACAAGCTGGCAAGTCCGGTGAACGGCAGCAGCAGCCCCTCCGGCGCAAACAGGTTGTAAAGGTAGCTGGTTTGTATTTTCTTGATCTCCTCCAGGACGTAAACCGGGTGGATGAAAATCGTGCCGATCGCCGCGGTCATCGACGGCCCCAGGTGGCCGTAATAGAGGTTGAACATGTTATGAACGACGACGATCCTGAAGATGATCAGCACCGCCGCACCCCAGACGAGGCCCAGAGAGAGAGGCGCCAGCGCCCACTTCCGCGGCCGCCTCTTAATAAGCGCCAGGAGAGCAAAGACAAAGGCGGCGGGGATGAAATCCTCCCGGACGGATACGGTAATCACTAAAAATGTCAGGAAGAGCCCGAGCCGGTTTTCCAGGAAAAAATAAAAAGCGGCAAAAAAGGGGGCGGCGACAAAAACGGTCTCGTAGCCGGCCGTAAACGGTTGGGAGACGATCTCCGGGTGGAACAGAAACGCCGCCGCCAGCAGGAGCGCCGCCGCGCCGCTTGCGGTCAGCCGGCGGACCAGGTAAAAGAGCGGCACCGCCGCCAGCGTCAGCCCCAGCACCCGCAGCATCAGGTACATGAGCGGCGATTGCCACAGTGCATAGAAAGGCAGGACAAATACAAGCAGGAAAGGGGAAACATGCGTTCCCAGATAGCTGTTTGATGTCTCTTCCAGGCCGGCCGAGTAAAACACATGTCCCCTGAGCGTCGCCCAGAGAGTCTGGTTGTACTGGGCCAGGTCGCTGTGGTAGTAGCCGAGAAACCAGTGAAAGGCGAGCCAGGAAAAAGCGGTAAAGACGGCAAAGTAAGCCCCTACCAGCAACCAGATGAGAATCACGGCGCGGCGCTCGATCGCCCGCAGCAACGCCCCGGGATGATCCCTGAACAAAACCAGCTTCAGGCTGACGCTGCCGGCAAGAGACAGAACCAGCAGCCATGCCGCCAGCGCCGCCACCCGCTGCGCCGACGGGGCGCCGGCCAGAAACAGGCTGGAAGCACTGCCGCTAAAATAGGCTGCTGATATCGGCAAAATGACAAGCGGCAACCATGAGATTGCGATCCGGCCAGAAACTTCCCCAAGCGGCCGCCGGAGGAGTTTCGCCAGAACCAGCGACTCCGCCGGCCAGACCGCCAGCAGGCAGACTCCCGCTCCCGCGGCGGCCACGGCCTGGATGAGACCCTGCCGCCCAAGTGCGCCGGCAACCGACCAGGCAAACAGCGCCGCGCCGGCGGCAAATATGGCTGGCAGGGCCGCCAGCCATATTCTCGGCGCTTCCGCCACCCTGCCCGCGGCGATCTCCGCCGGCCCCCGGTCCGGTCCTTTCGCCGCGCTGCTCACGGCGATCCCGGCTCCGTCTGGCCAAGGCTGCCAACCGCGGCCGCAACCCGGTCAAGCTGGGTTTTCGTAAGCTGAGGGAACACAGGCAACGACAGCACCTCGGTTGCGGCGGCCTCGGTCTCGGGAAGCGGCGCGCGCGCCAGCCCGGCGTAAGCCGGCTGCCGGTGCGCCGGCACGGGATAATGAACGAGCGCTTCAACCCCGGCCGCGGCCAGATGCCGCTTCAGCCGGTCGCGTTCTTTTGATCTGATTACATAAAGATGATAAGAATGGCGCGCCCAGTCCTTTTCCACCGGCAGGGCGACGGCGGCGCCAGTCAGCTCCCGCCGGTAAAAGGCGGCAATCTCGCGGCGGCGGCGGACCTGTTGACTGAGGCGCCGAAGCTTGACCCTGAGAATGGCTGCCTGCAGCTCATCCAGACGGCTGACGTCGCCGCGAAAAACATTCCGGCGTCTTTCCCGGCCCTCCCCGCCCTGGCCGCAGTTGGCCAGGGAACGGATGCGCGCCGCCAGATCCGGGTCATTGGTGACAACAGACCCGCCGTCGCCACAGGCGCCCAGGTTCTTGGTCGGATAGAAGCTGAAACAGCCGGCCTTCCCGATCGTCCCCGCGGCGCGGCCGCGGTAGAAGGCGCCGTGCGCCTGGGCGCAGTCCTCAATCACGGCCAGGCCGTAATCGTCCGCTAACTTCACAACGGGATCCATATCAACCGGGTGGCCGTAAAGATGCACCGGCATGATCGCACGGGTACTGTCGGTGACGGCGGCCTCAAGCAGCCGCGGGTCCATGCCCAAGGTTTCCGGATCAATGTCAACAAATACCGGCGTGGCCCCGGCTTTAAGCACCGCCATCGCCGTGTTGACCGCTGTATGCGACACGGTGATTACCTCGTCGCCGGCGCCGATCTCAAGCGCCCTTAGCGTCAGGTAGATGGCGTCAGTGCCGGAGCCGACCGCGGCGGCCGCGGCGGCGCCTAGCCAGCCGGCAAATTCCGCTTCAAAAGCGTCCACGTTTTCACTGAGTACGTAGGAGCCGCTCGCTAGCACCCGCTCCACGGCTTCGTCGAGTTCCGGTTTCAGTTCCAGGTAGCCGGCGGCGAGATCGATGCAGGGAACTTCCATGCCCTAGACAAACTCGAGATGCTTCTTGTTATCGACGATCCAGGACCGGGCCAGGATCGCCGCTTCGTGAAATGGACAGTCGTAGATGGCGCACTTTTTGGGATCGGAAGAATTGAAGGCCTGAAAGTGGCGCTTGCTGTACCAGATCTCAGGTACGCTTTTCTGATAGATGTTGCCGATCTTGTGCTCTTCTTCCCGGTGATGGTAAAAAGCGCACAGGTACATGTCGCCGGCGGCGTCAATCACCGGATGAATGGGATTGAGAAAGCAGCGGCCAATCACCCGGGTCTTGTTGAAGCTGCCAAACACCTGGAAGCCGGCGTCCGCTTCCCTGAGCGCCCGGACGCCCTCTTCTCTCGCCTGCTCAAGCAATTCACCCTTAAGGGTGAACTTGCTGTTGCGAAGACACTTGAATTGCAGGTAATCGAGTCCGATCTCGCGGGCCATGGAAGCAGCCGGCCCCAGCTCGCGCCAATTCTTTTCGGAGACCAGGTATTTGGCGCCGATTGTTGATAAACCGTTCCATCCCTGTCTTTGTTCGCCGTTGCCGCCGTCCGCATCGCGGAGCCGCGAGCGCGCTTCGACAACTGTTCGCAGGTTTTCATGCAAACGGTCAAACATGTCCTTGCCGTGGATCTTCCTGTAAGTCCCGGGAGTGCTCGCGTCAAAGGCAATCCGCAGAAACAGGAGATTCTGAACCAGGAACTCCGACATCTCTTTCGTCAGCAGCGTCCCGTTGGAAAAGATCCCCACCTTTAGCCCCTTGCTGCGCATGAACGCGATCGCCGGAATGACATGAGGATACATCAGCGGCTCGCCGCCGCCAGAAATCTCGACCCCCTCGATGCCGAGCTCGGCCATCTCGGAGATGATCTCTTTCAGGCGGTCAAAATCGAGGAACTTGTGTCGGCTGCGGTGCTGGCGCCGTGAATGGCAGCCAACACAGGCGTGGTTGCAGGCGTTCGACAGGTGCAGCTCCATCGTTCTCGGAGCAGGCATGCCGCCCGCGAGGATCTGCTGCACCTCGCGGTAGCAGGAGAGGATCTTCATGGCGCCGATAGGCACATTGTCAATCCATATGCTGGTCATTGGTCAGTCCCCCGGACAGTTCTTAAGGCGCCGCCAGGCCGCGTTTAAAGCGGCGGAGCCGCCACCGGACCCGGAAAGTGCCCGCGAGCATCCCGGCGCTAGTTTTCCATACCGGCGTCTCGCCGCTGGTGGTGTCGTGAATCCAGGGAAGCGCCACCTCGGATATCGTCAAGCCGAGGGCGCCCGCCTGGGCGAACAGCTCCACCAGCATCTCCGGCCCGACGGCCTCAAGCTTCAGTGAAGACAGGATCTTGCGGTAAAAGGCAACCGAGCCTGTCTGCGTATCAAGCAGCTTCAGATTAAACATGACCCGGTTGAGGAAAATATACCCCCAGCTAAAAATTCTACGCTTGAGAGGGTAGTCGGCCTTGACGCCGGCGTAGCGCGAGCCAACGGCTATGTCGGCGTCTTTGAGCGCCAGAAGGAGCGCCGGTACGCTAACCTCCGGCGGCATCGCCAGATCGCAGTCCATCGTCATGATCACTTCGCCGCGGGCCGCGCTGTACATGTCGCGGTATGTATTTCCCAGGCCGCGGTTGGGAAAATGGGTGGTGACCGACGTCCGGGGATCATCCCGGGAAAAGCCACGGATCATTTCCAGCGTCCGGTCCGTGCTCCCGTCGTCGCCAAAAATGATCTCATATGGGATCCGCTGGGACTCGCAAACTTTTTTCAAACGCTGATATGTCGCCGGCAGGATCGCCTCCTCGTCGAAGCAAGGGATGGCCACCGTCAGAAACGGCGGCTCGGCCCGTTCAGTGGCGCGGTTATTGACAGGAGTCTTTTCGGTGGCGGCGGTCACAGCAGATCCTTCCGGTTGGGATCGCGGCCCGATATCGCCAGGTAGCGCAGGAAATCCGCGGTGGCTTTCATTGTCTCCCCGGGATGGCGCGCCAGATTGCCCATCTTGCCGCCAATGTATGCCGGGGTGAGGCAGTAGCGCCGGTAAAATTCTGTCTCCCGCTCCGGGCCAGGCTGATGCCGGAACCGGCAGCGGTACGGCAACAGGTTGAAATCAATGTTGCTGCGTTCTTGCTCGAAAAGAGGCGTCCGGGGATACGGCACCAGTGTTGATACAGCGATAAAATCGAACCTGAGCTCGCGCGCCAGCCGCAGGCTCTGTTCGAAGTCTTCCCGCTCCTCCACCGTGGCGCTGACGATAAACCAGCCGACCATTTCCAGGCCGTTCTTCTTGACGTCGCGCAAGTTGCCGGTGACGCGCTCAAGCTCGTAGCCGCGTCCCAGGTAATCGAGCACCTTCTGCGAGCCGCTTTCGATGCCCAGATAGACGCGGCGGCAGCCGGCCTTTTTCAGCGCCGCGGCGATCTCGCCATCGATGGTGTTCGGCCGGCTGAGACAGCTCCAGCTGATACCGGGGATCCTGGCCAGCCCGTCGCAAATCTCCAGAACCCGGCTCCGGGAAGCCGTGAAGGTGTCGTCCATAAAGCGGAAATATCTGATGCCATAATCGCGGACGGCGGCGGCAACTTCATCCACCACCTGCCCGGCTGACGCCTTGACAAACTTCCGCCCAAATGTCTTGACGCAGTAGGTACACGAAAATGGGCAGCCACGGGAAGAAAGAAAAGTCGTGAATGGATGCCCGAAAAAGGGCTCCCCGTAACGCGAATGATCGATGGCCGACTGGTCGGCGAAGGGAAGCCCATCCAGCGACGCGATTCGTTGATACACGCCCGGCACGAACTCGCCGTCGCCGTCGAAACAGGCTACGCCCTCGCCGGTGAGGCCTCCTCCCCCCGCGCGGCGCTCCAGCAGGCGCCGGAAGGCAAGGTCCGGTTCGCCGGCCAGCACGAAGTCGGCGCCGGTAGCGTTAAGAGTCTCCCGCTGGAAATGACTGGGCAGGTGTCCGAAGCAGCCCACCAGAGCGGCCGGTAACTGCTCCTTGAGTTGCCGCAGGAAAGTGACATCATTATCAAAATACTCGATCGCCATGATCGCCACGGCCACATCCGGCTCCCAGGAGCGCGCCCGCCCAAGCGCCGCCGCTGCCGGCAGGCGCTCCGCGACGGCGTCCATCAGGCGAACCTCACATCCCTCCATCTGTTTTGCCTGCGCGGACAGGTACATAAGCTCCAGAGGTGGGAATAAGAAATTGGGCGCGTTGTAGGAGCACATGTAGCGGCGGACGATCGGCGCGCCGTAGGGAGGGTTGATTAACAGGACTCTCAAGACGCAGTCCTCTTCACAAGCTCAGCAGGTTCCAGTTTGCTAGCATTACAAACATGGAGTCCCGTTCAACCGGTTTGGATGGAAAACGGGGCGCACCGTCGATTAAAGAAAGGCGCTGGCTTTTAACATGATCCTGATCCTCATCATTATTACGGCGTTCGCCAACCTGGCGGACATCCTGCTCAAAGTCGGCGCCAACCAGGCCGGCAGCACCCTCGGCAATCCCCTGGCCATCCTCCTGACGCCTTGGATCTGGATCGGAGCCGTGGTCGGCGTCGGCTCCATGGCCATGTGGATTTACGTCCTGGCTCGGCATCACATTAGCCATGCCTACCCGGTTTTCGTCGGGCTCGGATTTATTAACGTTACCCTGGCTTCCTGGCTGTATTTCCACGAGCGGATCGGAGCAATGCGACTGATTGGCATCATCACGATCCTGGCCGGAATCATCATCGTGCATCTGGGCTCCCGCCCGGCAGGCGCCCACGGCGATGTCGACTCTGAAATTGAGGACCGCCGGCTGTGATCGCCGTCAAGTTCATGATGGTTTTTCTGGTGTCGGTCACTGCGTCCCTGGGCAATTCGATGCTTAAGGCCGGCGCATCTCGCGGCAGCAACGGCGGCGATGAGAAGCCGCTCCTGCTTATACAGTTGCCGCGAACGTTCCTGCGGCCGGCCATCCTGGCAGGTGTTGCCGTCTACGGCATATCACAATTTGTCTGGATCAATGTCCTGCGGGTGGTCGATCTTTCCCTTGCTTACCCACTGCAGATAGGCTTAAACTTCGCTCTCATCATGTTGATCGCCCGCTGGTACTTCCACGAACCGCTAACGCCGGTGAAGCTGGCCGGCATCGTCTTGATATTTGTTGGAATTATGGCGGTTGCGGTGGGATAAGAAAGTAAGGATTATGCTGTCAGACTAGCCATGTTCACGCTGGCTTGCAAGTGGGGATACAGGCGCAACCTGACAATGAAGCTACTTGAACAGCAAAATGAGCTCTTCGGCTCATCTGTTTGCTGCTCCTTCATCATTGCTATTTTAGAGAAACATTAGCACTTATAGCAATGTTAGCGGTGTTTGAATGTATAAGTCCCCGTCTGGCAGCGGAAGCCTCCAGGTGTTAAGAAAGACGAGATGATTCTTCATATGCCAACACTTTGAGGAAATCTCTGTTTTTCTCTTGAAAAGACCTTTTTCACGGATGTCCATTCTTCCTCTTTTCCTGGCGTCTGTGCCAGGCCAATTCTCTGACAATAATATTCATAATGACACTAATAATTTTTTTTTGAATTGTCGATAGGTGTTATGTAAATTTTCTAATTTGCAAGGAGTATGTTAAAGGGGATATCAAATGATTACTAAAGTTAAAACAGGCAGAAAAACCAGAGTAGGAACTATAATAGGAGTTGTTGGCGTATTTTTAATTTATGTTATGATGACTGGTGCGGCTTATGCCAACATGGGACCAACCAACATCACGATTAACGGCGGCAGCCTCAATTTGTCTGCCGTAACCTTGTCAGATTTTGCGCCTGTCACACTTTCCGGCTCAGCTACAACTGCAATGACAACCATGAATCCTTTCACGGTAACTGACGCCAGTGGTACAGGCGCGGGCTGGAACGTCACCGTCCAAGCGACCCAGTTCAAGGAGTATGTTGGCGGCACTTACGTAAGCGGCGGTAAAACATTGGCATTGTCTTCACTGTCTATGGCAGCCCCCACGGTCGCGGCCAACGGGACCAGCTCTGCTGCGCCGGCAATGACAAGCGGTCCTTATGTAATTGATTCAGGTAGCGCGGTGAAAATAGCGTCGGCGGCTGTTGGCAATGGCATGGGCGCTTATGATTTCACGCCAGGCGCCAATGGGCTTACGCTGAGCATTCCGGCAAATGCGTACGCAACCTCTTACCGAAGCGAGATAACGGTATCAGCGATAAGCGGGCCTTGAGAGACCTTGCAATACTTATAAAACACAAGCCGGCTGATGGAGCCGGCTGATGGACGAACTTATCCGGACCTGAGCGTACCATGTGCTTGAATACGCCAGGATGCCGTTGCCCCGTTGCTGAAATAGACGCGGCGTAGATATTTTCTGGCTGAAGGCACAGTTTGGGGGAACAGCACAGATTGGAGGAACAGCAAAGGGGTTTAAAGTGACATCGAATATTGCCATTTTCAGCCGCTTCCTTCACTTCATGGCGCAAAAAGCGAACATGTTGTTTTTCCTTGTCGATTTTTCACCAAGGGTTTTGCTTAAGCGCACAATCTTTCTCCTGATTCTTATTTCGGTGCCTATCTCTTATTCTCAGCTATTCTTAAGCAATAAAGCTCAAGCGGCAAATTCTTGCACCTGGACCGGCGCTGCCGATTCAAACTGGTCCAACGCAGCGAACTGGTCAGGCTGCGGCGGTGTCGCGCCCACCGCTGCCGATACAGTTTCCTTCACCTCGGGAAGCAATGCCTCCACGGTGGATACGACCTATACGGTCGCTGCTATGTCTGTAAGTGGCTATACAGGCACCATTACTTTACAGGCTGACTTAACTATAAACGGCAACCTCAGCACTGTTTCCGGGACAATAGACTGCGGCGCTTCCCCAAATTACACATTAACTGTAGCTGGTAGTGGTGTGGCAACATTAGCCGCTGGCGCAACTATCAACAACGGGACAATAGTTGCCTATAGTATGCTGACTCAGGGAGCTACTTTTAATGGTGTGACAAACCTAACCAAGAATGGTGCCGGTGTTAATAGCTGGTCAGGTGGAGGAGGAAATACCTTTAATGGTCAGACTACAATAACCAATTCTGCTGGTTCCGGCTATCTCATTATAAATTCATTAAACTCAACAACCGACAGATATAACGCAGATGTTACATTTATCAATAATTCTTCCGTCAATCGAATCTATGCGGCGCATTCCAATTGCACGAGTATATTTTATGGCAATGTCACATCTACCATTGGCAATGGGGCCCAGTTAAATAACCTCACTTTTTCAACGGACAGCACGGCGAATTTTGCCGGGGCGGGAACACAAACTTTATCAGGCGGCTGGTATAACATAACCAACCTCAACCATACCGGGAGCGGCACATTACAAATTACATCAAACACCCCCACCATTGCAGCACTCTCAAATGATGCCGGAACTCTTGATGCAAATGGATATAACATTACAGCAACCACATTTACAAACAATGCTGTTTTAAAACTTGAAGGTAATGAGACTATTTCGACGCCCACAAACAATAGTGGCTCCCTCGTCCAATATTATGGTATTTCTGGGCCTTACAATATAAAGGCATGGACTTACTATAATCTTCAGTTATCAAGCAGCTTGTCAACAACTTATTTCCTGACCGCAGCCTTAACCGTTAACGGTGACCTCGCCATTGATTCAAATAATACTCTTGATACCAGTGGATCAAGCTTCAGCGTTGCGGTGACCGGTAACATAACCATCGGCGGAACCCTAAACGGGAATGCATCAAGTGTCACTTCAGAAGGAAACTGGGATTCATCAGGCGGAATATATAATTATGGAACAAGCACGGTGGCAATGACAGGTATTTCAAAAACCATCGTCACAACAGCTTCAGGTAATCCCTGGACGCCGCGATTTTATAACCTCACGATCGGCGCAAATGGACAGAACCCACAGGCAAGCATTACGGCGCAAACTGCTAGTCCCGTGAGCGGGTTTATGGTAACTAATGCCCTGATTATCTGGGGAACTCTTACTGTTTCGGGAAGTCCTTATAACACTATTATTGTTCAGAACACGGGAACGCTCAATATTCAGGCCGGAGGAGTTCTGACGGGCGGAGGACAACTTTGGAGAGATTTATCAAATGCATCAACTCCAATTATAAATAACGGGACCATCTCCGTCGGGCTGTTTACCTATTCTCCAAGCAGCGCCACTACCACGGTCCAAGTTACTGCTACAGCTTATGGTCCTTTGCTTTTTAAGGAAAACGGCGCCTCGAGTACTATCGTTGTTGGCACCGGCTTTGGCCAAACATTGACCGCTACTAATCTGACCATTCAAAGCACCAATGCCGGTCATACAACCACATTAGACAATCAAGTCAACAATGCCAACATTAATTGTGCCAATTTGGTTGTTGGTAATAGTGGCAATCTTGATCGATATGGAGTTTTTAAAGCCGGTGCGGGAATTGTTTCGGCAAGTGGTAATGTGATAATCTACGCTTCCGATGGCGCCTCCGGCAACCATAACCTCATTGATGCAGGGGCGTCCGCTTGGAACGTTAGTGGAAATCTGACAAACAGCGACGCCTTTGCTGCCGGCACATCTCTAGTAACTTTTACCGGGAGTGGCACCCAGACTTTTAGCGCAGGTAGTTCCAGCTTCAATAATGTTTCCCACAGCGGAACTGGCACTTTGCAACTCTTGGCAGCGCTCACTGTTAATAGTAGCCTTGCAAATTCCGCTGGAACTTTTGATTCCAATGGCAATGCAGTCACTGTTGCCGGTCTGTCCACGGTCAGCGGTGGTACGTATCTTGCGTCGACAAATACACAGACCTTCAATGGCGGACTTACGGTTTCCGGCGGTTCATTTACCGGAAACAGCGGGACGGTAAATGCCACAAATGTAATTCTGTCATCAGGCGCCCTGACTGCGCCCTCTGGTGCCTTTAATGTATCCGGCAACTGGACGAATTCGGGAGGCATTTTTTATCCCGGAACTTATACGGTTTATTTGACCGCCCCCTCGGGCACCCAAACTCTAGATCCCGGGGGGTCAAGTTTTTATAATCTTTACAGCGTAGCGGGCGGCACCAGAACTGTACTTCTTGCCAGCAATTTACAAACAATAGGTTTTATCTGGTTGTCCGGCGGAATATTCGATGCCAATGGCAAGAATGTCACAAGCGGAACTGATCTCGGCGTAGACGGGGCGACGTATTATTCGAGAACCGGAACAACGGCAATCTCTGGCAATTTATATGTTTATAGCTGGTATATCATGTCTAACTTTACGGCCGGCACCGGGTCTGTGAGCGTTGCAAAAGATGTTGATTTGTACAATTACCTGGGAGGGGGACAATCAAACGGCACATTCACCGCCCCTTCAACAACCTTGACGGTAGGAGGCAACTGGAATCAAACGGCAGGGACTTTCGTCCATGATTCGGGAGAGGTCATCTTTAACTCCAGCGCCACAGGAAATACGATAGGCAGCGTCATGACCGGTTCAAATGCCTTCGATAACCTCACTTTTATTGGTAGTGGGGCCTGGGCCTTCTCTAATCCTGTTGATATTACAGGCTCCTTAAATATTACTGATGGTACTGTTGATACTGATTCTATGGCTTTAAATGTGGGACTTGATCTTACGATTGGCGACTCGACTCACACGGGTGTTTTAAATGCAGGCGCCTCCACCATCACTTTAGGCGGAGGAAACAGGGGCGTCTGGATTCAGTCTGCCTCATCAGCTTTAAATAGCACTGGCACGATTCTCTGCAATGCTTCATCGGGTATACAGTGGCTGTATTCAGTGACCGGAGCTATGTCACTTGATAATATTTCTCATACTGGCGGCAGTACGCTTCAGCCGTATGGCACAAATTTATCGCTAAACGGGGCTCTCGCCAGCTCCGCTGGGACCTTTGATGCCAATGGCAATGCAATTACTGTTGCCGGTTTGACAACGGTCAGCGGCGGTACATATCTTTCGTCCACAAATACACAGACCTTCAATGGCGGACTGGTCATTTCTGGCGGCACTTTTTCGGGTTCTACCGGTGCAGTGAACGTAACCGGTGATTTAAACATTTCCAGCGGAATTTTTATGGCTCCTTCGGGCACCTTGGCTATAACTGGCAACTTTGCCAACGATGGCACCTTCAATCACAATTCGGGGACAGTAATTTTCAACGGCGCCGGGACATCTGTCATCACCGGCAGCGCGAATGCCCCAAATTTCGCGGTCACATTCTATAATTTGGCAACGTCGGCAGGTAAAACGCTTAAGTTTGGCAACGGTAAATATTTCAAGGATTTAAATAGCATGGCGCTAAATGGTACCTCAGCGAACCACGTTACCGTGACCTCGGATGATGGATTAAACAAATGGTATATAAACCACCAGGGAACGCAAACCATCTCATATGTTAATTTAGACCACTCTGGCTGTGATTATACAAATAGCCCAAATACAAACAGCATAAACATGGCAGGAACAAATTCAACAGACAACGGAAATAACGATAACTGCTGGGTTTTTGGCTCCAATCAGACGCCAAATTTACCTTCTTCTCTTACTCAGCAAACATCTGCGGGCGTGGGCATCCCGGAGTCGGCGCACGAAGCGGATAACATGCCTCATCTAGGATTTACGATATCCGACCCAGACGCAGGCGACACAGTTAAATATGAGGTCCAGGTCGCCAATAATTCTACCTTTTCTGCGCCGATTATCGATTATACTCAGGGCAGTTTCTCTGTAAATCCGACTACTTTCACGTTTTCAATCGGAAATTATGGAAATGGAACATGTGCTGGTTCATGTCCAGCAACCTTGTCGGATATGACTGGCTACTGGTGGCGGGTGAAAGCAATAGATAACCACAGTGCATCGTCTAACTGGGTAGAATTTGGCGTGCCGGGTACAATGGATTTCTATGTGGACTCGACGGCGTTAATTGGTGGAAACCTCAACCTAAGTTCCATTACCGTGAGCGATTTTCCAAATGTAATGCTCAGCGGTTCGGCCACCAATGCTACGACGACGATGAATCCCTTTACTGTAACTGATGCCCGTGGTACAGGCGCGGGCTGGAACGTCACCGTCCAAGCGACCCAGTTCAAGGAGTATGTTGGCGGCATTTACGTAAACGGCGGCAAAACACTGTCGCTGTCCTCCCTATCCATGGCGTCACCAACCGTTGCTCCAAATGGTACCAGCTCTCCGGCACCTACGATTTTAGCCGGCCCCTACATTATTGATTCCGGAAGCGCCGTAAAGATAGCGTCGGCCGCAGTCGGTAATGGCATGGGCGCTTATGACTTTACGCCGGGCGCTAGCGATCTTACGCTGAACATTCCCGCGAACGCGTATGCTACTGCTTATAGAAGCGAAGTCACGGTCTCGGTAGTGAGCGGTCCCTGATTTGATGCTTTTTTCTTCCTTGAAGGAATCGAATGTTTCACTGACGAATTCCCTTTGCAAGGATTAAATCTGTCATGCGTATCAGACAAAAAAGCCGAGTATTTGTTTTGAAAAGGTACGCACCCCGGGAAGCACTCTGGAGTTGTTTCATCACCGGCTTCCTTTTTCTCACCGGCTTCCTGTTCTGGGCAACAATCCATACTGATTTTTGCCAGGCTCAGTTAGACATGCCCTTTTCAGCCGAGCCCGCGCCAGGAACCGCCTCGTACAAGACTGGATATTTTTTGGTCAATGCCTCGCCCGGGGAAACTGCCACGGAAACCTTAAGTTTAAGAAATGACTCCGGCGCTTCGCTCGGTCTTCGCATCATGTCTGTGGATGCCACTACCGGTTTATATGGCGGAATATCTTATGGGCTGCCAGGCGATCCGGTGACTGGAGTTGGCACTTGGACTTCACTCCCGATAAGTGAGATCGATCTGCCTCCCTATGAGCAAAAAAACATTCCTGTCAGTATCAAGATCCCAACTGGCATAACAGCGGGAGATTACGTAAGCGGCGTCGCCATCTGGTTACCGAAGGCCGGGGGCCAGACAAAGCCCGGCCAAGCGGGTCAGTCAGCCAGCATCGACACACAGGTTCGACGGGTTCTGGCGGTACATGTCGTTGTTTCTGGACCATCCCAGCCACTACCGTTCCAGCCACTCCTGGTCATAAACGGGGTGGCACCCGTAGTGAAGCCGGATGGCATCTATCTCGAGGTAGCTATATCAAATGAAGGCAAGCTGCTGACCAAGGGGGAAGGTTTCATTGAACTTCCCAATGATAATTTTCAACATGACGTTTCGCTGGATACGTTTATTCCGGGCACCTCGATTGCCTATCCCATAAAATGGATCAATGACCCCGAAGAAAAAACCTATCAGGCCCATGTAGTCATACATTATAACCAGGACCGGCTCGTCGCTGAGTGGAAGGGATCTTTCAGCATTGGCCCGAAGCTCATTTCCCGGGAAAAAGCACGGGAAGGCGGCGAGTCCCAAACATTGCTTTACCTTTTCATTTTCGTGGTGGCTGCGTGTCTGGCTACGGGTTTACTGATATTTGGATGGCGGAGGCGAAAACGAAAAAAGAACAGTATCGAAGCCGGGCAGTCCTGAGTTTCTGTAATGGATGCGTCCAGTTTTTCCCTGCCGGTTCTATTCGAACGGCATGTAAAGGGCTGAAACACCCGGCCGGGCGAGCGCCCGGCCGGTGTTCGCGTAATTGTCATTGCTTTTTTTATTGCGCCGATGCGCCCGGTGCTGCTGTCGTGCCTGTTGTGGACGTACCGGCGGCGTCAAACGCCCTGAGTCCCTTTATGATTGACTCGGCGTCCTTGATTGCTGTAAAGACATCATCCCTGCCTGCCCTGGCGTCACTCCGGCCCGTTTCCAGTCCGTTGCGATTCCCGGGGAAACCGCTGGGATCGAGGTTGATCACTGCGTCTTGAGCATTTTGCGCCTGTGTCTGGGCGCCGGTGATCTTCGTCTGCATGTCAGACGATTCCGCCAGCAGAGCGCTGACATCCTTGCCGTTCTTCTGTGCTTCATCAATCCGCGTTTTGAGTCTTTCGGAAAGCGTATTTAGCGACCCGCTGACATCGTCGATTCTGTCGGCGGCATCAAGAATATTGACCTTTGGCATAAATAAGGCAAAGATCCGGTATGAATCGATGATGGACTTGACGTCGGCAATAAGCGTCTGGGGATCGATGTCGGCGTCGACCTTGTACTTTAAATTAACTGATCATACAACTCGTTCAGGTTCCGTCCGAACCGGCTGATATCTTCTGTTAGTAAACAAAAACAGGAGGTATCTCATGATCGGCCCCAAGACACTCATGGAATTTATGGAGATGTACAAAAC
>JACWAM010000014.1 GCA_014874265.1 Thermoleophilia bacterium
ATCAGCCCCGACACCTGCCGCTTTTGGGATGCTAATACAAAAAAGAAGTTGGACAAGGACCGCTTCCGCCGCGATCTGGGAGACGTGGAAGAGGCGTATGCGGAAATGCTGAAGCGGGTCGAAAAATGATAGTTCAAATTTCCAAGTTCAAAGTTCCAGGTTTGTTGATTCAGGGCTAGCTTTCCAAAGTTAACGTCGGACTGGGACCGCAACCGTAGCTTTAAGGAGCACTTTGAAGGCTAAAGTCTACATAACACCAAAGAAAGGGATCCTGGATCCGCAGGGCGTCGCCATCGAGCGGGCGCTGCCGGCGCTCGGCTTCGAGGGAGTAGGAGGCGTCCGCGTCGGCAAATATATCGAGCTGGAGCTGCCTGACGGCGAAGGCGCGGGTGAGGAAATGGATAAAATGTGCCATAAACTGCTGGCAAATCCGATCATCGAGGATTACCGGTTCGAGCTCGTGCCCGATTAATTAATCTTGACTGCCTCCCCACAGACCCATACAGGTGTTCATGCCGTCCGCTTCGGGGTCGTTGTCTTCCCCGGTTCCAACTGTGACGCTGACAGTTACGACGCCGTGAGCACATTTGCCGGCGCGGAAGCCCGTTACCTGTGGCACAAGGACGAGGAGCTGGACGGCCTTGACTGCGTCATTCTTCCCGGCGGTTTCTCTTATGGCGACTACCTGCGCTGTGGCGCCATCGCGCGTTTTTCTCCGATCATGAAGGCCGTCCGGCGCTTTGCCGAGGATGGCGGCCTGGTGATCGGCATTTGCAACGGTTTTCAGATCCTGCTGGAAGCCGGGTTGCTCCCCGGCGCCATGCACCGCAACGAGGGACTCAGATTTGTTTGCCAGCTGGTCAACCTGCGGGTGGAAAACGCAGCAATGCCGTTTACGCACCGCTACGACGAGGGCCAGGTAATTCAGGTTCCCATCGCGCACATGGAGGGAAATTATTTTATTGATGAGGCCGGTCTGTCCGAGTTGGAGGCAAACAAGCAGATCGTCATCCGTTATGCGAATGAGAGCGGCGAGATAACCGGGGAAGCGAACCCGAACGGGTCGCAGGGCAACATCGCCGGCATCTGCAACCGCACGAGTAATGTCTTCGGTCTGATGCCGCATCCAGAGCGTGTCTGCGACTCGCTTGTCGGCGGCGCCGACGGCCGCGGGGTGTTCGAATCGGTCATTGATTTTGTGAAGAACAGATGAACGACAGCGGCACTGTCATTCCGAGGGAGCAAAGCAACAGAGAAAAATCTTCCCGGTGAATCAGGTTATCCCAAGCAAAATGCGTCCTCGTAAAGTAAAAAAGTCATGACTACCGGGCAAAAACCGGCATACGAGCTGCTTGGCCTCAAGGCCAGGGAGTACGACGACATTTGTTCCCGCCTGGGGCGCGAGCCCAATTACGTGGAGCTGGCCATCTTCTCGCTGATGTGGAGCGAACACTGCGGCTACAAGCACTCGCGGCCGCTCCTGAAAAATCTGCCCACCAGCGGCGAGCGCATCCTGCAAGGACCGGGGGAGAACGCCGGCATCATTGATATCGGGGAAGGGCTCGCCATCGCGATGAAGATCGAGAGCCACAACCATCCGTCGGCAATCGAGCCGTTCCAGGGCGCCGCCACCGGCATCGGCGGCATCGTCCGGGACATCTTCGCCATGGGGGCGCGGCCGGTCGCCTGTCTCGACCCGCTTCATTTCGGCTCGCTGGAGAAGGCAAGGCAGAAATTCCTGCTCGACGGGGTGGTCGCCGGTGTTGCCTCTTATGGCAACTGCATGGGCATCCCCACCATCGGCGGCGAGCTCCACTTCGAAGACGCCTACGAAGACAACTGCCTTGTCAATGTCATGTGCGTCGGCATGGTCGAACACGACAAGATTTTAAAGGCGTCGGCCAGCGGCGAGGGCAACCTTATCATTCTGTTCGGCTCCACCACCGGCCGCGACGGCATCGGCGGCGCCAGCATCCTGGCCTCGGCGGAATTTGACGAGACCGCCGAGGAGAAGCGCCCCACCGTCCAGGTGGGTGACCCGTTCACGGAAAAGAAGCTGCTGGAGGCGTGCCTGGAGATGCGCGACCAGGGGCTGCTGGTCGGGCTACAGGATTTGGGCGCCGGCGGCCTTTCCAGCTCTGCCAGCGAGATGGCCAGCAAGGGCGGCTCCGGCATCGATATGAACATCGCCAAAGTGCCGCTGCGGGAATCCGGGATGGAACCGTTTGAAATCATGATCTCCGAATCGCAGGAGCGGATGCTGGCCTGCGTCACGCCGGCGAATAAGGCCGGGGTCATGGCCATCTGCGCCAAGTGGGATCTGGACGCCACCGTCGTCGGCGCGGTCACCGGCAACGGCCGCCTGCGCATCTTTGACGGCGACGAGATGATCGGCGACATGCCGGTAAAGGCCCTGGTTGATGAGGCGCCGACATATTGTATTACGCCTGTGCGCCCGCTTCATGAGGCCGACGTCGCCTTGCCCGATGATCACTACCCCCTTCCCGGGGATCTTGACGCCGCTCTGCTTGAGCTGCTCGCTTCTCCCAACATCTGTTCCCGGCGCTGGGTTTACCGGCAGTACGACCACATGGTGCAGACAAATAACGCCCTTTGGCCGGGGGGGGAGGCCGCGGTCATCAGGATCAAGGGTAGCCGCCACGGCGTGGCGCTCGTCACCGACGGCAACGGCCGGCGCTGCTATCTTGATCCGCGGCGTGGCGCCCGCTTGGTTGTCGCCGAGGCGGCGCGCAATCTTTCCTGCGCCGGCGCCAGACCACTGGCGATCACCAACTGCCTTAATTTTGGCAATCCGGAGAAGGGCGAGATCTATCATCAGTTCCAGGAGGCGGTTGAGGGAATGGCGGAAGCCTGCCGGGAGCTGGAGACGCCGGTCACCGGCGGCAACGTCAGTTTTTACAACGAAAGTTTTGGCAAGGCGATCTATCCGAATCCGGTGGTGGGCATGATGGGCCTGGTAGAAGATACGGGACGGATTATGACCCATGGCTTCAAGGAAGAGGGCGATGTGGTGCTGCTCCTGGGCGGCGGTCGCCCGGCGGTTGATGGCTCTGAATACCAGCTTCGCATTCACGGCGAGGTGGACGGCCGCATCCCCGATGTTGATCTGAATCAGGAAAAAAAGCTGCAAACGTTCGTCAGAGGCGCTATTCTTGAGGGGATAGCAAAAAGCGCGCATGACGTTAGTGATGGCGGCCTGGCCTGTTGCCTGGCCGAGTCGGCGATCGAAAGCGGCGTCGGCGTCACTGTTGAGCTGGAAGCCGGCCCGCGTCCGGACGTGGCGCTGTTCGGCGAGACGCCGGAGCTGGTTGTGGTAACGGCAGCGGAAGCGGACCTGGAGCGCCTGGAGCGCATCAACGGCGCCGGCGTCCTGGTTAAAAGAATCGGCCGGGTGGGCGGCAACCGCATCCGGATCAGCGCCGGCGGCAAGGGTATCATCGACACCCCGGTTGCTGAAGCCGCTCAGGTGTGGCGGGAGTCGCTGGAAGAAGCGGTTGCCGGGTAAAAGGGATTATGGATTATCTGGAGCATGACAAACCTGAAGAAGCCTGCGGCATCGTCGGCGTAAGCGCCCCCGGGCGTGATGTCAGCCGCCTTGCTTTTTTCTCGCTGTTCGCATTGCAGCATCGGGGCCAGGAAAGTGCCGGCATCGCAGTTTCTGACAATAATCACATCACTGTGTTCAAGGACATGGGACTGGTTTCGCAGGTTTTTAAGGAGGAGACCCTCAAAGGGCTGTCGGGCCAGTCGGCCATCGGTCACGTACGCTATTCCACTACCGGCTCCACTCGCTGGTGCAACGCGCAGCCGGTCTGCCATATCCGCAACGGCCACACGGTAGCGCTGGCACATAACGGCAACATCGTCAATACGTCAGAGCTCAGGGAGATGCTTGCCGGCCACGACATCAAACTCACCACTACCAGCGACAGCGAGCTGCTGGCGGCGATCATCGCCACCAACGGCGAGGAGGATATCCGCGACGCTGTCGCCGCGGTGGTGCCCAAGATCAAGGGGGCATTTTCAGTAATCATGCTTAGCCAGGGTGTCGTCCTCGGCTTCCGCGACCCTTGGGGCGTGCGGCCGCTGGCGATCGGCCGCCTGGAGGATGGCAACTTCGTGCTCGCCTCCGAAAGCTGCGGCCTGGACATTGTCGGCGCCGAGTTTGTGCAGGAGGTCGAGCCGGGGCAGATGGTCGCGCTCACGCCCGGCCACATCGAGATCAGGCAGATAGTGCCGCCCGCCCTTGAGCAGGGACTTTGCATTTTTGAATTTATTTACTTCGCCCGGCCCGATTCGGTTATCGAGGGCCAGACGGTTTCCCGCATCCGCAACCGGATGGGAGAGGAGCTGGCGCAGGAATTTCCCGCCGATGCCGATATGGTTATCCCGATTCCCGATACCGGCACGCCGGCGGCGATCGGTTTTGCGCGCGCCAGCGGCATCCCGTATGGCGAGGGTCTGATCAAGAACCGTTACGTTGGTCGGACCTTCATCCAGCCGGACCAGGACTTAAGGCAGCATGGCGTCCGGGTCAAGCTGAATCCCTTGCCGGAGCTGATCAAGGGCAAGCGGCTTGTTGTTGTCGATGACTCGATCGTACGGGGCAACACTACCAGCAAGATCGTCGAGATGCTCTTTGCCGCCGGCGCCAAGGAAGTGCACCTTCGCATCAGCTCGCCGCCGATTACCCATCCCTGCTTCTTTGGCATCGACACCTCGACCAGCACCGAGTTGATCGCATCCGAAAAGAGCATCAGCGAGATCCGCGAGCACGTCGGCGCCACTTCGCTGGAGTACATCAGCCTGGAAGGTTTGCAGCGCGCCGTCGGCCTGCCCCGGGAGCGTTTCTGCCGCGCCTGCTTTACGGGAAAATATCCGATTGACATCCCCGATGACGTCAAGGGTAGCAAGCACCGGTTCGAGCAGGTCGAGCAGGCTCCGGTCGAGAAAGGCAGGACGGAGAAGGAGCCGGTGGTATAGACGGCGGCGCGAAAGAGCGTCTTACTTATGCCGGCGCGGGCGTGGATATCGGAGCCGGAGCCGAGGTCGTGGAGCGCATCCGCGCCGCGGCCGGATCCACCAGAGGAGACCTGAAAATCATCGGCGCCCTGGGTGGCTTCGCCGGGCTGGTCGAGCTTCCCCGCCTGAAAGATCCGGTGCTGGTTTCTGCCACTGACGGCGTTGGCACCAAGGTCCTGATTGCCGAGGCTCTGGGACGTTATGACACCATCGGCATCGATCTGGTGGCCATGTCGGTCAATGACCTCATCACGACCGGCGCCCGGCCGCTTTTCTTCCTCGATTATCTGGCCGTCGGCCGCCTTGATCCAGATAAAGCCGTGGCCTTGATCGAGGGCGTGGCTGAAGGCTGCCGCCGGTCCGGTTGCGCCCTCCTCGGCGGCGAGACCGCTGAGATGCCCGATCTTTACGTGGGTGGCCGTTTTGATCTGGCCGGCTTTGCTGTCGGTGTAGTGGAGAAGGAAAAGATCATCGATGGCAGCGGCGTGGCAACGGGTGACGCAATCATTGGGTTGTCTGCCAGCGGCGTGCACAGCAACGGTTTTTCCCTGGTGAGAAAAATACTTGAAGTCAATAAAATTTCTTATAACGATGAGCTGCCTGGCGCCGGCGCCGCCGGCGAGGCCCTTCTTGAGCCAACCAGAATTTATGTCAGCGACGTAGCGGCGCTTACCGCCGCCGCCCGCGTGCGCGCCCTGGCTCACATCACCGGCGGCGGCCTCCCGGAAAATGTTCCCCGGGTTATCCCGGATGGCGCCCAGGCGGTGATTGATCTGGCGGCGTGGCCGGTACCGCCGCTGTTTCAGGCGCTGCAGCGGTTGGGCGGCATCGAAGAGGCCGAGATGCTCCGGACTTTCAACATGGGCATCGGCATGGTGGCTGTTGTCGCTGCGGCGGAGGCAGGCAACGCGCTGGCGGCGGTTCCGGGCGCAGCCGTCATTGGCGAAATAGCCAAAGGGAAAGAGAAGCTGAGATTTCAGGGCAGCCTGAACGGCGGCGGGCGGCAATGACGGTCCGGGTTTTCCGGCTGGGCGTTCTGGTGTCCGGCTCCGGGTCCAACCTCCAGAGTATTATTGACAAGCTGCATTCCGGTCCGGCGGCGATCGAGGTGGCGGCCGCCATTAGCGACAGGCCGGATGCCTACGGGCTTAAGCGCGCTCGGAAAGCCGGCATTCCCGCGGCAGTGTTTCCGCCGGGCGACTATCGGGACCGCACCGGGCATGACCGGGCCATCGCCGATGAGCTTGAGGCGCGCGGCGTCGACCTGGTTGTGCTGGCCGGGTATATGCGGGTGGTCACGCCAGCGCTGCTTAAGCGGTTCCCGCAGCGCGTCATCAACCTCCATCCGGCTCTGCTGCCCGCCTTCCCGGGAGTATCGGGCATCGAGGATGCTCTTGCCTACGGGGTCACGATTACCGGCGTGACGGTCCATTTTGTCGACGAAGGCACCGATACCGGTCCGATTATTCTTCAAGAAGCGGTGGACATAGCATATAATGACACCGTCGCCAGCCTGGCGAAGCGGGTCCATGCGGTCGAGCACAGGCTGTTGCCGCATGCGATCGAGCTGATCGCCGCTGGGCGCGTCGGATTGAGTCCGGACAATCCGCGAAAGGTGACAATCAGACGGCGCTCACCGAGCGCCTCAGAATGACACTTTCTGTCAAATAATCAAGCAACACGTGATCATGGGAGGACAGATTGAAAGTCAAGCGTGCACTCATCTCGGTCTCCAACAAGATAGGACTTGACAGGTTTGCCCAGTCTCTGCAGGATCTGGGCGTTGAGATCATCTCCACCGGGGGCACCGCTAAATTTCTGCAGGATAAGGGTATCAAGGTCATCCCCGTCAGCGAAGTGACTGGTTTCCCGGAAATCCTCGACGGCCGGGTGAAAACGCTTCATCCTCATATCCACGCCGGGTTGCTGGCGCGGCGCGACAATCATGATCACATGCTCACGCTCAAGGAAAAGGGCATTAAGCCAATAGACATGGTTGTGGTAAATTTATATCCTTTTGAAGAGGTCTCCAGCCGGCGTGGCGCCTCGGAAGAAGAAGTCATCGAGAACATCGACATTGGCGGGCCCACGATCGTCCGGGCCGCGGCCAAGAATTTTAGCGGCGTCGCCGTTGTCACAGATCCCCGCCGCTACTCCGGGATTATCGAGGAGATGCGCGGCAACGACAATCAGCTGTCGCCCGGAACGCTCCGGGATCTGGCGGCCCAGACCTTCCATACGATTGCTCATTACGACACGGTTATCGCCAACTGGTTCAGCGAGGGCGCTGATGATTTCCCGCCGTTTATGCTGCTTGACTTTGAGAAGGTCCAGCCACTCAAGTACGGCGAGAACAAGCATCAGCGGGCGGCGTTCTACGCCGAGGCGGGAGCGCGCCGGCATCTCCTGAGCCGGGTGACACAGCTTCATGGAGCAGAGCTGAGCTTCAACAACATGCTGGATTTAAACGGCGCCCGGGAGCTGCTCAGGGAGTTTTCCCTCCCCGCGGCGGTGATTATCAAACATAATAATCCCTGCGGGGCCGCCATCGCCGAGGACATCATGCGGGCTTACAAGAAGGCCTGGGCAGCCGATCCTGTTAGCGCTCTCGGCTCGATTGTCACCATCAATCGCATCGTTGATGAGGAGCTGGCCGAGCTGATGGCGAAGGAGTTCATCAAGGTGCTGTTTGCCCCCGGTTTTACCGCTGAAGCGGTCGAGATCCTGACGGCGAAGGAGCGCATCCGCCTGCTGGTCAACGAAGAACGGCGCAAGGCTGTCACCGGCGAGCCTGATTACAAGCGGGTGATGGGTGGCCTGCTCGTGCAGGACAAGGATTCCGGCATTGACGAGCGCGAAAACATGAAAGTCGTCACCAAAAGGCATCCGACGGAGAATGAATGGGGCGATGCCCTGTTCGCCTGGCGCGTGGCCAAACATGTGCGCTCCGACGCCATTGCCATCGCCAGGGACCTGGCGACCGCTGGCATCGGCGCCGGTCAGATGCACCGGCTGGATGCGGCGAGGCTGGCGCTGGATAAATCCCGCAGCGCGCTGGATGGGGCCTCCGCCGGCTCTGACTCATTCTTTCCGCTGACCGACGCCATTGATTTGCTCATCAACCGGGGCATCACCTGTATCATTCAGCCGGGCGGCGCCAAGAACGACGACGAGGCGATCCGGGCGTGCGACGAGCACGATGTGGCGATGATTTTCACCGGCACCCGGCACTACTTGCACTAGTTTGCGGATTGGCTTTAAGGCGTGGAGGTGAGCCAGGGAAAGTGCTACTATTTATTTATTCTTTGCAGCCAGATTAGCTGCGGTCCCCGGGCGCTTGATGGTTTCACTCCTCATGGTTCCGGGGTAGACGAGAAGATAGGGTTAATCTTTTCCTAAACATGACAGGCATCAACCTCTTTACTGTCCACCTGTTATAAAATGAGGTCGGGAGGCAGCACCATGGAAGCTTCTCAGCAAGAGAGGGACTCCGGCATCGCGCTGTTAGGCGGACTGCCCTGGGGCACCCATTTCTGCCAGTTTTATAATTCCGGCGATGATCTCATCGAGATACTGGCTGCCTATTTTCAGGCCGGTCTGAAGAACAATGAGTACTGCATGTGGGTTACCTCCCCCGTCCTTTCCGTCTCTCAGGCTTCGAACGCGATGGCGGCGGCCATACCCGATTTCGGACGCTATCAGACGGCTGGCCAGATAGAGATCATCCCCCACACTGAGTGGTACCTGAAAGACGGATATTTCGATGCCGACCGGGTTCTGGCCGGCTGGGTCTCGCGGCTGGAGGCGGCGAAAGACCGCGGCTTCGACGGCTTGCGTCTGACCGGGGACACCTTCTGGCTGGAAGAATCCGGCTGGCAGGAATTTGTCGATTATGAGGCCACCATTGACCGAGTCATTGGCGACTTCCGCATCATCGCCCTGTGTACCTATTCCCTGGAGAGATGTGGAGTGCCGGAGATCATGGATGTGGTAAAGAACCACGAGTTCGCGATAGCCATGAGCCGTGGCGAATGGCAGGTCGTGAGCAAGCCGGCCGCTGGGGCGCCGTCCTGAATAGGGGTCGCGGCGGCAGGCGATGAATCACTTGACAAAGGCTGACCAGCCTTGACAAAGACAGGTGGAATCGTCGCGGACGCCCGGCCGGGAAGCTTCGACAGCCGTGATTCAGGTATTGACCTGGTGGGCAACATCCTGTGGGGTACCCATTTCTGCGCCGTCCATGACAGCGGAATGGACCTGCGTCAGATGGTGGTCCAGTATTTTAAAGCCGGCTTGGCGAGCAACGAACTCTGTCTGTGGGTGACCGCCGACGACGGCTCTGCGACCGAAGCCGAGGCGGCCCTGGCGGCGGCGATTCCCGAACTGCAGCGACTCATGGACGGCGGCCGTCTGGCCATTCTCACTCGGAAGGATTACGATCAGTCTGCCGATGCGGTTCTGGCCCGTCTGGACGCCGCCGTGGCAGCGGGACGGGATGGTCTCAGGCTCGCCGCGCACTGTGACTCCCGGACCAGCCCTCAACGTTCATTCGACTGCTATGGTCTCAACGCCCCCGGAGTGCACAACATCCTGACGGTTTGCCTCTATTCCCGTGCCGGCATGGACGCCCTGCAAATGATGGACGTGGTCAAGGCGCACAGCTTCGCCCTGCTTCAGAGCGGCAGCAAGTGGGAGATTGTCGAAAGCACCGAAGCGCGCCAGGCCCGGGGCGCTCTCAAGCACAGCGAAGAGAAGCTGGAATCGCTGTTCAACAGTATGTCCGAGGGCTTTGCATATCATCGCATAGTGCTGGATGGTGCGGGTAAACCGGTTGACTACGTCTTCCTGCAGGTTAACGAAGCCTTTGAACAGCAAACCGGCCTGAAAGGAAAAGACATCATCGGCCGGCGGGTGACCGAAGTGCTCGCCGGTATCGAGAACGACCCTGCTGATTGGATAGGCCGATACGGCCGGGTGGCCCTCACTGGCGAACCGATCCGGTTCGAAAGCTTTGCAGAGCCGCTGGAAAAATGGTACGTGGTTTCTTCTTTCAGTTCTCACAGGGGTTTCTTCGCCGCCACTTTCTCAGATATCACCGACCGCAAGCGGACCGAGCTGGCCTTAAAAGACGCCATGACGCGCCTGGAACAGTCCAATACCGAGCTGCAGCAGTTCGCCTATGTGGCGTCCCACGACCTGCAGGAGCCGCTGCGCACGGTGGTCAGCTTCCTGCAACTGCTTCGGCGGCGGTACGCGGACGACCTGGATCAGGACGCCAGGGAGTTCATCGATTTCGCCGTGGGTGGCGCCCATCAGATGCAGACTCTGATCAATGATCTGCTGGCCTTTTCACGGTTGGGCAGCCAAGAGAAGGAGTTCACTCGCGTGGAGTCGGGCGAGGCGCTGGATCAGGCGCTGAAGCATTTAGGCGCCGCCATCAGCGACAGCGGCGCCGAGGTGACCGCCGGCGATCTGCCTGCGGTTACCGGCGACGCCTCAATGCTTACCCAGTTGCTGCAGAACCTGGTAAGCAACGCCATCAAGTTCCGTGGAGAGGAACCGCCGCGGATACGGGTCGAAGCCGAGCGGCGTGAGGGTGATTGGCTCTTGTCGGTTAGTGACAATGGCATTGGCATCGATCCGGAGTTCGGGGAGCGCATTTTTAACATCTTCCAGCGCTTGCACAGCAAGACGGAGTATCCTGGCACCGGCATTGGCCTGGCCGTCTGCAAACGGGTCGTGGAACGGCATGGCGGCCGTATCTGGGTGGAATCCACGCCCGGTGAGGGCGCCACCTTTTATTTCACGATCCCGGCGAAAAAGGACGAACCTGGTTGACACCGTTCGGAATTGTCTTGAAAGCTTACAGGTCCCACTCCGCCGCCCCTGGCTCATTTGCGATTAGCCCTAGCGCCGTCTCGACTACATGCCCCGCGTTGATGCCCAGCTTGTCCATCACAACCGCTCCCGGCGCCGAGGCTCCAAAACGGTCGATTCCCACCGCCGCCCCCCTGTCGCCGACCCAGCGGCTCCATCCCAGCGTAGCGCCTGCCTCTACCGAAACGCGCGTCGTAACCTCGGCTGGCAGAACTACGCTGTGGTAAGATTCGTCCTGCTCTTCAAATAGCTCCCAACAGGGCATGCTGACGACACGGGCATAAATCTTCTTGTCTTGCAAAAGGCGCTGCGCTTCCAGAGCGACGTGCACCTCGGAGCCGGTGGCGATCAGGATGACATCGATAGCGCTGGGTCCGCGGCCGGCCTCCGACAGAACGTAAGCGCCTCTGGCTACGCCCTCGTTCGCCTCCGGATTATCCAGCACCGGCAGGTTTTGCCGCGTAAGCGCCATCGCCACCGGCAGCCGGCGCTGGTAAAGTCCCAGCGCTGTTCGCCAGGCCGCCTCCGTCTCGGTCGCGTCCGCCGGCCGGATCAGCGCTAGGCCAGGTATTGCCCGCAGCGACATCAGGTGCTCTATCGGCTCATGCGTGGGGCCGTCCTCGCCCAGGCCGACGCTGTCATGGGTAAATACCCAGATGGCCGGCGCTTTTTGCAGCGCCCCGATCCTGATCGAGGGCCGCATGTAGTCAGAGAAGATGAGGAAGGTGGCCCCGTAGGGAATGATCCCGCCGTATTGGCCCATGCCATTGACGATCGTGCCCATGCCGTGCTCGCGCACCCCGAAGTGCAGATTGCGTCCGGCGGAGCCAGGCTCGAAGTCGCCGGCGCCGTCAATCAGCGTTTTCGTGGACGGCGCCAGATCGGCGGAACCACCGATCATCTGCGGTAGCCTGGTCGCCAGGGCGTTGATGCATTTGCCGGAAGCCGACCGCGTGGCGATAGGTTTGTCCCCGGGTTTGAATTGAGGCAAGTCCGCGTCCCAATCATCCGGCAGCTTGCGGTCGATCGCGGCCTTAAATGCCGCCGCTAGCTCCGGGTGCTCCTCCGCGTAAGTGGAAAATCGACTCTCCCAGTCCCCTTTAAGCAGCTTGGCGCGTGCCCTGGCCTCATGGAAATGGGCCGTTACGCGCTCCGGCACCAGAAAGGCGGGCTCTACCGGCCAGCCCAGCGCCTCCTTGGTCAGCTTCACTTCTTCTTCGCCGAGCGGCTCGCCATGGGCGGCGGCGGTGTCCTGCTTGTGCGGGCTGCCGTAGCCGATATGTGTATGGATGATCACCAGCGACGGGCGCTTAAGCTCCAGCCGCGCGCTCTCAATGGCGGTCTCAATGGCGGTCAGATCGTTGCCGTCTTCGACGCGCTCCACGTGCCAGCCGTAAGCCTCGAAGCGCTCGCCGCGGTCCTCGGTAAACGTCAGGTTAGTGCTGCCCTCGATGGAGATGTGGTTGTCGTCATACAAATAGACTAGCCGGCCGAGCCCCAGATGGCCGGCAATTGACGCGGCTTCCGAGCCGACACCCTCCATCAGGTCACCGTCGCTGCAGATGGCGTAGATGTAGTGATCGACAATATCATGCCCCGGACGGTTGTAAAGCTGCGCCAGATAGCGCTCGGCAATAGCCATGCCGACGCCGTTGCCAAACCCCTGGCCGAGCGGACCCGTGGTCACCTCGACCCCGCCGGCCAGCAGACTTTCCGGATGCCCAGGCGTGCGACTGCCCCACTGGCGGAAGTTCTTGATCTCGTCCATGGTCATGTCGCGGTACCCGGTCAGATGGAGCAATGAGTAGAGGAGCGCGGAGCCGTGGCCCGCCGAGAGAATGAAGCGGTCCCGGTTGGGCCATTCCGGATTATCAGGATCAAATTTAAGAAACTTGGTCCATAATACATATGCCATCGGCGCTGCCCCCAATGGCAAGCCCGGATGCCCCGAATTTGCTTTTTGCACTGCGTCGACGGACAGGAACCGGAGCGTATTGATGCACTCCAGATCAAGATCGGTATACTCGGCCATGCTTCACCCCGTTGTTTTTGGATTTCGCCGCCGCTTTGCTGCGGTCTTGCGCCCATCAGTTTTGATATTGCCCCTTTTTGGGGAAACTGAATCGTTGACAGGCAGCGCTGCCAGCGCACAAACGAAGTTTGTTAGCGCGGGCTTGCCTATAGTACACTAGACTGCCAGACTTTGGATGTCTGAACCGATGCCGAACGACACAATAGCCTGTTTCGGCGCACGATGGCGCCGGGATATTTATCGGCGTGGGCCGTTAGCTCAGTTGGTAGAGCACCGGACTTTTAATCCGGGTGTCACTGGTTCGAGCCCAGTACGGCTCACCAATCTGATGTTGGAGTTGGATGGCAGATAGTGGATGAGGATGGCCTCGTTTGTCATTCTGAACGAAGTGCAGGATCTGTTTTTTTCAAACATCCACAATCCGGCATACATCACCATTTATTGCCCCCATCGTCTAGTGGCCTAGGACACCGCCCTTTCAAGGCGGCGGCGGGGATTCGAATTCCCCTGGGGGCACCACTTTCGGGCGATTAGCTCAGATGGGAGAGCACCTGCCTTACAAGCAGGGGGTCGGTGGTTCGAGCCCAGTACGGCTCACCAATCTGATGTTGGAGTTGGATGGCAGATAGTGGATGAGGATGGCCTCGTTTGTCATTCTGAACGAAGTGCAGGA
>JACWAM010000101.1 GCA_014874265.1 Thermoleophilia bacterium
AATCACACCCGTGCGCCCCTTTTGAAAGTCATGGCTGAACCGCTCCCGGCAAGCGCTACCCGTTGCAGCCAGCAAAAGCCATTAAGACGGCTGCTAGATTTGGCAATCTGGACTTTGGAAATCGACCGCAGATTTAACCAGGTTAAGATTTTTGTTTTAACCAAATTTCCATATCCAAAGTCTAATATTAATTTTATAAATATACTTTCTGGTCCGGCTTTCAGCAAGAGGATAATTGATATTGGATTTGGAATTTGGAAAAGCAAAAAACGGCTTTAATCCAATATCTAACATCCAAAGTCCAATATCCGGTCAAGGCTTGTGGCCCACGATGACGCGCGTCTGTTTCAGGCTGCCGCGAGTACTCCGGATATCGGTAAAACCCGATGAAGAAAGCAGCGTCCGGACCCGCCTTGACTCGCTCGGCATGATCTCGATCAGGAGCCAGCCGCCGGGTTTGAGCCAGAAGTAACCTTCGCGGACAACCCGGCGAACCAGTCCGAGGCCGTCACGGGATCCGTCTGACAGGGTGTCCCGCGGCTCGAAAGCTTTGATCTCTTCCGGCAGGCCCGCCAGATCGGCGCGGGCAACGTAAGGCAGGTGGCCGCTAATGACGTCCACATGGCCGAGGAGATCGCCAGGGACCGCCGCGAACAGGTCGCTGGCAAGAAAGGTAATGTTGCCCACATGCAGTTTGGCCGCGTTGGCTCTCCCCTGGGCCAGCGCCCGCCGGGAGATGTCCAGCGCCCACACGCTCGCATGCGGGACAGCCCGGGCGGTGGCAATAGCCACCGGACCAACGCCGGCGGCCACGTCAAGGAAAACGGGACGCCGGCGGCGGCGCAGCCGCCGGATCGCCTGGCTTGCCAGAAACTCGCTCGTCAAGCGGGGGATGAACACCCCCGGCTTTACACTCATCCGCAGGCCGCAAAACTCCACCCATCCCAGTATCAGCTCGACCGGCTCACCGGTCAGCCGCCGCTTTATCAAACGGTGGAAGCGGCGCGCAGCCGCGGACCCGATCTCTTCCCATTCACCCGGGTCATGCCCGACCGCATACTCAAGCAGTTCCCGGGCCTGCTCTTCCTCGTCCCCCACCCTGCCAAACCGTTCGCCAGCCAGCTCCAGCTCGCCTTTTGCCTCGCTTAAAAGCTGCCGCGCGTTCACCATTATTCCTTTCCGGTTGGCCGGGAAAGCGTCTTGCCGCCGGCGAGGGGATTATAACCGGTTTCCGGTTACCGCTTTCCGGTTTCGAGGACCATTGTGATTAATTATTATTTGTCAAATTATATTGGTTTTTCAGTCTAAAGGTTTATTCGCCGTTCACTTTCAACCTTCTGCCATCCGCTGATTTTAAAATTTGCTTACCATCTCAAATACGGCGTTGCTGATGCTGCCAGAGAGCGTTTTCTCATCGGAATCTGCCTGAACGCTTGCCGGCTTCGTTCCGATAACGGGGCTGAGCAGGAGCTCCACCGCTTTCTCACCGCTGCCATTTTCAGAAGCCGCGGTCAGGGAAGAAGCATTTGCGGCCGGCTCTGCTGCCGGATTCATCGCGGATGAGGGCGGATACTGCGCGCCCGGCCCCGGAACCTGGATTAAAGACGCCGCCTGGCCGCGCGGGGCTTTGGCAGGCGCCTGTTTCTTGACAGCCTGCCGCCCGGGTTTGGACTGGGGTTTTGGTGCGGGTTTTGCCGCCTGCTCTTTTTTCCGGTCATTACCGCCTGTTTTTGGCGCCGGTTTCGCGGGAGGAGCCGCGGAAGGGGTTGCTGGCGTGGGTGTGTACCCCATCTTGGGAAAGTTCCATGAATTTTCCCGGAAAACGTCCAGATCGACAGGGTTGACCTGGACGCCGGCCATGTTTCCCTGGCTGGAATACTGCTTGATCGAGAGCTCAGGCCAGGTGCCGGTGGGCGGATAGGCCGCCGGGTCCTGATCGTAAATCGCTCCCCAAAGTCTGTATCCGTTTGCGACCAGCGGCTGCCAGTTATAACTCCAGACGCGATCCATATTCGTATACAAAAGAGGTTTCACGCCCAGCAACTGCTCGGTCCGGATGCAAAACTGAAGCGCATAACCAACCGGATTGGCCATGTCGACCTCAAGATCGAGAGCGACCAGCTCTCCCTGCTGGAGCTTGCCGACGATGCTGGCAAAATGCTCCGCTTCCTGAATTGGATTGCCGCCGCCGGTGTAATAATAATAACCGCGGTATATTCCCAGGCGGCGGGCCTCAGCCTGGTTGCGCGTAAACTGACGATCAGTATACATGCCGTTATCACTGCCGCCGGCCTTGATCATGACAAAACTTACCTGCTTGGCGACGGTGTCCCAATCGATCGTTCCCTGCCACTGGGAAACATCGATGCCAGTAATATCGGCGCTCGCCGTGCCCGTGAGAGCAGGTAATACCAGCGCGGCGCCAAGCACCATTATGAGAATGGAAAATAATAATTTCTTCACAAAATCAACTCCTGGCCTTTTTCATGGTTTTTGCAAATGATGAACTGTGTGTTGGTATTAACTTGATAACATGCAGATTTTTGGTATTGTTTACACAAGATCTCTCCTTGGTTGAAACCTGATTTTTTGCTCCGCTTTAAAACAAAGAGGAGGGAGCGGGACTGCTCGAACAGAAGATGATGCGTCAGGTATTACATTTTTATCCTGGGGAAAAAACCGGCATTTAATGAGTGCTTGCTTTCAGGAACTTGCTTGGACGCTGGCGGATACTGCCCAAAAATGGCAGCAAACACCCGCCGCTATGTGTGGGAACTCCACTGCCTCCGGAAACTGCTGGTTGATATGGCAGCGGAGCAATCGGAAAAACCATCACCGCCCGTGGATAAGGCATCCGGCCGGTTTTTCTTTAGGTGCGGGCTGACGAATTGCCGTCCCCGCAAATTTCGTGGATAACGATACCATTATCGCCAGCCTATTTCAACCCCCGCAAATATGCGTTTTGCAGCAGATTTTTGTGAAAATTGACGCTCAGTTCCTGGCCTCCGTTTTTTTTGCTTTATTTCTGTCTCCCGCTAGCGCCACCAGGTTTGACAATAAAACGGCTGGGTAAAAAAAGGGCGCTTCCTCTTCTTGGAGACATTGAATTTTTTAACTGGTAATTACTGGAGGTCAAATGAAAGATCGGGAGAAAATTTTGGATGCTTTCATTTCGGTTGTTGTTGTAGCAATCCTTGGCGTCATCTTTGGCCTTCAAGCTCAAGCGGCGCAGTCTTCCCGTACCGGCGGGTCCCCCCAAAGCACAGGCATCTTCCGGGGGACACCCGGCCGCAAACGGGCGGCTTCGTTTTTTTATCCGTGGCATGATGCTCCGGATGATTAATTGCCGGCTTTTCCACCGGTTTTTTACACTTTTTTTACAAACGGGTTACTTCCTGGGACACGGCACCATGTATACTCCCGAAAGATGAACTCAAATGCGGACAACCTCGTTATCGAGACTCACGAGCTGAGCAAGCGTTACGGCGACAGCATCATCGCCGTCGATGGTGTGACAATGAAAATCGGCCGGGGCGAGGTCTACGGTTTTGTCGGTCCCAATGGGGCCGGCAAGACGACCACCTTGCGCATGTTCCTGGGCCTGGTGAGGCCGACATCGGGCGAATGCCTGGTTCTGGGGAAAAAACCCGGCTCCCCCGAGGCGTTGGGGCGCATTGGCACCATCGTCGAGACCCCAGCCTTTTATCCCTACCTCTCTGGCCGCGACAATCTGAAAGTGCTGGCCAGGCACGCGCAAGCGCCATATTCCCGGATCGATCCGGCGCTCGAAGAGGTTGACCTCCTGAACCGCTCCGGGGACAAGTTCAAGAACTATTCCCTGGGCATGAAGCAGCGCCTGGGCATGGCGGCGGCGCTGCTTAAGGACCCGGAACTGCTCATCCTGGACGAACCCACCAACGGGCTGGACCCAGCCGGCATGGCCGAGATGCGCCATCTCATCAGGCGGCTGGGACAGGGCGACCGCACGGTGATGTTATCCAGTCACCTCATGGGTGAACTGGAACAGATCTGTGACCGTATCGGCGTCATCAAGAACGGCCGCATCATCACCGAAGGCGCCCTGAGCGAACTCAGGCATGGCAGCCAGCTCAGGGTCAAGGTGCGACCCCTCAGTCGCGCCCGCGAGCTGGTGGAAAAGATTGAAGGAGTGAGCTCCGTGCAGGCGGATACCGATACGCTGATGGTCTCCGTCGATCCGGCCCGGGCTGCGGAAATCAACCGGGTGCTGGTGGAGGCCGGCGTTGAGGTTAGCGAGCTGAGGCCGGTCCGGCTCTCCCTGGAGAATGTATTCCTGAGCCTCACCGAAGAGGGAGAAGCAAATGGATAGCCTGATTGCCGAGCTAATGTTGCTGAAAAAGAGGGTATCCGTCTATATACTGCTGGGTTTCTGGTTGCTCCTGACCGTGACGTTTGCCTATATCCTGCCGTATTATGCGTACAAGGAAAACCTTAAATTCCGCGAGCACGGCGGCCCCATCCTGCTGAACAACCTGCTTCCTCAGCATCTGGTTACCACGATGCTGCCGGGCTTCCCGTTCTTCGGCGGCGTCATTGTCCTGATTATGGCCGTTCTAGCCTTTGGAAGTGAATACAACTGGGGCACGCTGACAACCGTATTCTGCCAGCGTGACAGCCGCCTGAGGATCTTCTTTTCCAAGCTGGCGGCCGTTGCCATTGCCATAGTGCCCTTCGTCGTCTTCGTATTCCTGCTTGGCTACGTCGCCAGCACCCTGATCGCCTGGCACGAGGGGCTATCAATGGCCCTGCCGCCGCTATGGGATCTGGCCCGGGCGCTGGCGGCCGGCTGGTTTATTATGGCGGTCTGGGCTTCGTTCGGAGTGGTCATCGCGATCATCTCCCGGGGAACAGCGCTTGCCATTGGCCTCGGCATTATTTACGGGCTGGTGCTGGAAGGCATCATCTCCGGCTTTGCCAGTCAGATCACATTGCTGGACTATATTTCTAAAGCCTTTCTGCGCACCAACAGCTATTCCCTGATCGCACCGCTGGGAGCAATCGGAACCGGTGAAGGGCCCGGTTCTTTTTCCAGCGGCACCGTCTCAGCGCTGCAGGCGGGAACCGTCCTCGGAATCGAGGTCGTAGTCTTCGTCGCCGTGGCCGCGTTCCTTCTCCGCCGGCGGGATGTCGCCGGCGGCAGCTAGTTCCCCGTCCGTCTCCTCATAGAAATAGCGCGAAGTCATCTTTTTTCATGACGGATGAAAAGCTTTTTTTTCTGAGCGAGACCTCTCCGCGAAAAAGCAGCTAAAAAACGGAAGGTTTTTTCCGGAGCGTTTC
>JACWAM010000102.1 GCA_014874265.1 Thermoleophilia bacterium
AACCGGCGAGGCCAGCGAACCGATCTTTTTCGCCGGGTTCTAAACCGCTGCGTCCGTTTCACAGAGCCGGTTACCTATGCTCAATTAACCGTTCCTGAACGAGTTGTATGATCAGTAAACTCTTAGGAGAGTGTCCAGGGAAACCGGGCCAGGTCATTATCACCCCGTTTCAATTCAGCACCGTCCCCAGCACCTCATTAAAGTAGCCGTTCCAGAGGACGCGCTGGGAGGCGATAACAGCGCCGCCGCTTGAGGTCAGTTCCACAGGGCCGCCCATCTCGCGCGGGAAGGACGCCGTTACCTGGCCGTGCGCCGGGATTGTCCCGGGGTTGCTTACGCTTGTGGCCTGAAGCACTCCACTAATCTTTACCTGATATGTTACTGGCGTTTCGCAGGGATTGACGATCATCAACCAGTCCAGCGACCCGGGGGACTGTTCATCGTACCAGGCCCAGTTGTAGGCCGTGCTCAGCGCCGTAGCCGGGTAGCCGGGCACCTCCTCAAAGGAGGGGCCAATCAGGGAGCGCTGCGAAGCGATTATTTTGGGTGCGGCTCCCGGACAGTTGCCATACTCATCGAAGGCCGCCGAGCAGGATCTGACTTCCACCGGACCGCCGATTAGCCCGGGGAAGGCTGGCGCCACATTCTGGCCAGGACCGATGCTTCCCGTCGCCTGCACGCTTCCCGTGACCTTTATCTGGTAGTAGACGTCGTCCGAGGCGCTCGGATTTGCCACCAACACCCAATCGGCAAAGCCGGAGCCATTTTGGTCATACCGGGTCCATAGATAGTCACCGGTCAGATCGCCCGCGGGCATCCCCAGGACCTCGTTAAAAGCGCGGCCGCTGTTAGAGAGCACCCGTTGGAAGGCGATGACTTTAGCGGCAGCCGACTTTGAATCATCGGTCCAGGCCCTGAGCTCTATGGGGCCGCCTTTTTTGCCGGGAAAGTCCGGGGCTACGCTCGCGCCGGCGCCTATTATCCCGCTGGAGCCGGGGCCAGGATCCTGGCCGCCAACAGTAATCTCGTAGTAAACGGATTTGTTGCCGGGGTTTGAGATCGTCACCCAGTCCTTCATGCCAGGGGTTTGATCATCGTACATGGTCCAGAAGTAGTCATCAGAGAGCTTTGCCTCGTCGGTACCAGGAACTTCTTCCAAACTGACCATACAACTAACTCAGCTTCCGTCCGAGCCGGGTGCTATCTTCTGCTCTAGCCCAATAGTTAGACCAATAAATTGAAATTTGACAATTTCGCTGTTTAAGTTACCCCCCGGACACTTTTGTCAATAATCATAGTTGTGTCCTTATGCATCCTTTTTGTACAAAAAGGATGCTTGCGAGGATGGGCTCAACAAATTACCTTCGCTGATTCCTCGTTCCCGCTCCCCGGTGATATACTTTTTTTACCTGTCTAACCACCCGTCCCACAGGAGTTCCCATGGCTGGAAGAATCGGTGTAATCGGCGGCTCGGGATTTTATGAGCTGCTGGAGAATCCGCAGGAGGAAAAGGTTACGACGCCGTTCGGCGAGCCCAGCGATGCGATCACCATCGGCAAGATCGGCGGGCGCGAAGTCTGCTTCCTCCCCCGGCACGGGCGCGGCCACCGGATCATGCCGACAGACCTGCCGTTTCAGGCAAACATCCTGGCGCTGAAGCAGCTGGGGGTGGAGTGGATCATTTCGGCCAGCGCCGTGGGGAGCATGAAGGAAGAAATAAAGCCCGGCGACATCGTTGTTCCGGATCAGTTTTTTGACCGCACCCGCCAGCGCCGCTCCACTTTCTTCGGCGATGGCTGCGTGGCCCATATCTCGTTTGCCGACCCTGTCTGCGGCCGATTGTCACGGATCGTCGCGGCGGCCGGCCGCAGCGACGGCGCCATCATCCATGAGGGCGGCACCTACCTGTGCATCGAGGGGCCCCAATTCTCCACAAGGGCGGAGTCGCTGCTTTACCGCGGCTGGGGTGTTGACGTGATCGGAATGACAAATCTGCAGGAAGCCAAGCTTGCTCGGGAGGCCGAGATCTGCTACACCACCATGGCGCTGGCGACCGACTATGACTGCTGGTATGAAGGCGAAGAGGATGTCACCATCTCGCAGGTGATCGAAACGATGAACAAGAATGTTGATATGGCTAAAAAGATCATCGAGACAGCGGTGCCCCGAATTCCAGAGACGCGCGAGTGTGGCTGCGCCACCGCCATGCAGTACGGTGTCATGACCGACCCGGCGGTGATCCCGGCCGCCACCAAAGAAAAACTCAAGGATATAATCGGGAAATACGTTAAGTAAAAAACGTTTAACGTTTAATGTGATTCGTGTTCGATCCGTTAAACTTAAACATTAAACGCAAGTAATCATCTGAAAGGAAAAGAATTGTCAATCCTGGTAGTCGGCTCCATCGCCCTCGATACCGTCGAGACCCCCTTCGGCCAGGCCGAGGAGGCGCTGGGCGGCGCGGCAGTATATTTCTCTTACGCCGCCAGTTTTTTCGGTCATGTGCGGCTGGTGGGGGTGGTCGGCTCAGATTTTCCCGAAGAGCACCTAGAGTTGCTCAAGAACCGCGACATCGACCTGGCCGGCCTGGAGCGCGCCGACGGCGCCACTTTCCGCTGGAAAGGCCGCTACGACTACGACTTAAACGAGGCGCACACTCTCGACACGCAGCTGAATGTCTTCGAGACATTCGCGCCGGCGATCCCGGAGAAGTTCCGCGACAGTGACTTTGTCTTTCTGGCCAACATCCAGCCCGGACTGCAACTGCAGGTGGCCCGCCAGGTCAAGGCGCCGCGGATCGTCGCCTGCGACACGATGAACTTCTGGATCGAGGGCGCCTACGACCAGCTGCGCGAGACACTCAAATCTGTTGACATCCTGGTAATCAATGATGCCGAGGCGCGCGAGCTGGCCCGCGAGCCCAGCCTGGTCAAGGCGGCGCGGCAGATCCTCAAGTGGGGACCGCGGACGCTGGTGGTCAAGCGCGGCGAGTATGGCGTGCTGATGTTCAGCGACCACTCGGTCTTTTCCGCCCCCGCCTATCCGCTGGAGGACGTCTACGACCCCACCGGCGCCGGCGACACCTTTGCCGGCGGCTTTATGGGTTACCTTTCCACGCAGGAAGAAATCAATGAGATGGCGATCCGGCAGGCAATCATATTTGGCTCCACCCTGGCCAGCTTCAACGTCGAAGACTTCAGCCTGAACCGGATGAAGACCCTTCAGATGCAGGACATCCTCGAACGCTTTGCCGAATTCAAGCTGCTGTCGCACTTCGAGGAAGTCGAGGACGCGGGCTTATGAAACCAAAAACTGGAATCTGGAAAACTTGAAACTGGTTTTTATGCTGTGGCGAAGCTTAAACTTCTGGCGCATAACCACGATTTTCCTGTTTGTAATCGTGTTGATTCTTGCCTACCCGCGGCTGGCTCCCGGCCCGAATTTTGAGCTCGAAAAATCCAGTATGTCAATAGTGAACGGGCCTCCGTATGGCGCTCTGTTCAGGTATACGATCAAAAACACCGGCACAGATGGCGGCAAGGTCAATGTCAACTTCCACGCATTCCTCAATATGCGGGGCGGCGATACCCAGGATGACTACCAGGCGATTGGCGTCAATGCCGGCCAGATGAAATCCGGCGAGTTTTTCATGCAGCTCAATCCCGGGCAGTTAGTACACGACTGGCGCATCGAATTAACGTAAGTCAGATGGCAGCTGATTGATGGTGGATGGTTGATATCGCAGGGGTGCGAATTTTTTAGGCTGGCGCATGGGAGGCGTTCGTAACCCGGTTCGCTTGATCGATAGGAGTTCCTTGGGGAATTAAATTAGGCAGGCAGGGAGCATTATTTGTCCGAGCAAATCGTCAAGGCTGAGCACCTGGTCAAGCGAATCGGCGGAATCACCGCCGTTGACGGCGTCAGTTTCTCGATCGAGCCGGGTCAGATTTTCGGGTATCTGGGCCCTAACGGCGCCGGCAAGACGACCACGATCTCCATTCTCTCCACTTACCTGCCGGCAACATCCGGCGACGCCCTGGTCGGCGGCTTCAGCGTCAGGCGCGAGCCCCTTAAAGTCAAGGAAATAATCGGGGTCGTACCCCAGGAGATCGCCCTTTATCCGACCCTGACGGCGATGCAAAATCTGCGTTTTTGCGGCAAGATGTACAACCTCCAGGGAAGCATGCTTGACGGACGCTGCCGGGAGATGCTCGAGCTGGTCAAGCTGTGGGAGCGGCGGGACAGCCGGATCGAGGAGTTCTCCGGCGGCATGAAGCGGCGCATCAACCTGGCGGCCGGAATGCTCCACCGTCCCCGTTTCCTGCTCCTGGACGAGCCAACCGTAGGCATCGATCCCCAGTCGCGCGAGCGCATCTTTGACACCATTTTCAAGATTCGCGATGACGGCACAACCGTGCTTTATACTTCACATTACATGGAGGAAGTCGAGCTGTTGTGCGATCACATCGCGATCATGGACCGGGGCAAAATCATCGCGGCGGGAACGCTCAAGGATCTGCTGAAGATGCTTGGCGAGGGCGGGATGATCGAGCTGGAAGTGTCGCCCCCGGGCTGCGCCTCCGGGCTGGAGGAAGCGATCTCCCGGCTGGAGGACGTCACCGGGGCCAGGCGGGAGGAGAACCGCCTGTTCATTTCATCCGTAAGCAGCGCCCGCACGCTGGCGCCGGTAATGAAGCTGGTGGAAGCTGGCGGCTGCGAGGTCAGTAGCCTCGAGCTGTACTCGCCCAACCTGGAGAAGTTGTTCATTCATCTAACGGGGAAAGAGCTGAGGGAATAAAACGTTCAAAGTTCCAGGATCAAAGTTACAAAAATGAGAGAAAGTCAAGCTGGAACTTACAACTCGTTTGCGTTATGAAAAAATTGTGGTATATAGCAACGAAGGATTTGTTGATTGTCGCCAAGGACCGGGGCGCCTGGATCACCCTGTTGCTGACGCCGCTGGTGGTGATCGTGCTTGCCTCGCTGGCGCTTTCGCCGATTTATAAGGGCGGCAGCCTGCACGCCACCCTGCTGGTGTCGGATCTCGACAGCGGCGGCGTCGGCAAGCAGTTAGTCAGCGCCCTGGCCGCGAATCCAAATATGACCGTCCAGGCGGCCACGGAAGCCGAGAGCCGGACGCTAAAGCGAGCCGGCTCGACGTACTCGCTGTCCCTTGTTATCCCGGAAGATTTCTCCGCCAGGGTTGAGGCGGGAAGCAGCGTTCAGCTGATGGTCTATGACGATCCGAATTCCACCACGTCGGCGCCATTCCTGAAAGGAATGATCGAAGGGACTGTGAACAGGTTCTCGGCCGTGGAAGTAGCCGCCAAGGTCGGCGTTGCCGAGGCTCTCAACCAGAATCCGGCCGCGAGCGCAGCATCGGTGGCTGCCGCCGCCGCCAGCGCCAGCTCCCAGATGGCCAATCAACCGATCAAGACCAGTGAGCAGCCGGCTGCCGGCACCAAACCGCTTAATACCTTTGATATCGAGACGCCCGGCTTCGCGGTAATGTTTCTCCTGTTTGGCGTGATGATCGGCACGGAGGGCCTGCTGGAAGAAAGAGACAAGGGTACGATGGCGAGGCTGATCGTGGCTCCCGTCCCCCGGAGCTCCATTCTCGGTGGCAAGCTGGCGGCGCAGTTCCTGGTGAGCCTGCTGCAGATATCGCTCCTGTTTGCCGCCGGTCATTTCATATTCAACATGGACACGGGCAATTCGCTGCCCGGCCTGGTCCTGATGGTCGCCATCACCGCCTACACCGCCACCGCTTTTGGGCTGTTGCTGGCGGCGCTGGTGAAGACGCGCCGCCAGGCGTCGGCCTTTGGCGTCCTCACCATCCTGCTCATGTCGGCCCTTGGCGGCAGCTGGTGGCCGCTTGATATTGTCCCTCCGTTCATGCGCACCCTGGGCCATGTGACGATTAATGCCTGGGCCCTGGATGGCATCAAGGGGCTCATCCTCCACGGGCAGGGTTTCTTTGATATCCTTCCTCAGGCAGGAGTTTTATTTGCGTACGGGACCGTATGTTTCCTGGCGGGGGTGAAGCTGTTCCGGTTCCGCAACGCCTAAAAGCGGATGTTGGCCATTGGGATCTTGGACATAGAAATTGAATTATCATTACCGGGACTGACAGGCGACTCTTGAAGCAACGAAGCGTATCCGGACGCCGCCATCGCAACAAGCACAGGAGAAGGCGCGCCCGCTACCGCCGCTGGCGCCTGGGGTTAATGTTGGCAGCCGCGGCGCTGGTCGCGGCGTTTGCTCTTGCCGTTGTTCTCGCGGGAGGCTCGGACATGGCCAGCGGTTCGTCCGGCGGCTCCGCGCCGAAGGTCCGCGAGATCAGCATCGACGGCACGATCGACCCCCCCATGGCCGATTACGTCACCAGCAGCCTCGCGGACGCCGAGCGTGACAAGGTGCAGGCAGTCGTGCTCAGACTTGACACTCCGGGCGGCCTGGACCAGTCAATGCGCGACATCATCAAGAAGATGGAAACCTCGCCGCTGCCGGTGATTGCTTATGTATCGCCATCGGGCGCCCGGGCCGCTTCCGCCGGCACCTTTATCTGCATGGCAGCCGATGTCACCGCCATGGCCCCCGGCACAAACCTGGGAGCCGCGCATCCGGTTGCCATCGGCGCCAGTCCGTCCTCCGTGGAGGGGCGCAAGATTATCGAAGACTCCGCGGCCTATATCCGCGCCCTGGCCGAAGCCAACGGCCATAACGCTGACTGGGCCGAGCTGGCGGTGCTCCAGTCTGTCTCGCTAACGGCGAGTGACGCCCTTTCCCAGAAAGTAATCGACTTCCAGGCCGACAGTCTGTCCTCCCTGTTTCACCAGCTGGACGGATTCAAAACGAAAGCCAAGGGCATTACCCTTCACTTAAGCGGCGCCGCCGTCACGCAGGCAGGGATGAGCCTGAAAGACAGGGTGCTCGAGGTGATTGTCAATCCAAACGTCGCCTACGTGCTCTTGATCTTCGGGCTGCTGTCGCTCGCTTATGAAATTTTCCACCCCGGCATCGGCCTCGGCGTTATCGCCGGCGTCATCGCCCTGATCCTGTCTTCTTATGCTTTATATCTGCTGCCTGTCAACTTCATCGGCGCCGCCCTGGTGCTGCTTGGAGTTATCCTTCTCGGGGCCGAGCTGTTCGTGCCGGCCCACGGAGTGCTGACGCTTGGGGGAGCCATTAGCCTGATCACCGGCTCCTTCTTCCTCTATAACACGTCCGCCTCTTACTTGCGCGTGTCGTTGCCGCTAAATATCTTTTTGGCTGTTCTGTCGGTTGCCTTTTTCCTGTTTGTAGCCCGCTCTGCCTACCGGGCCCGGCGGTTGCCGGTCCGGAACCCGCGCGCCGCCCTCATCGGCGCCACCGGTCCGGCGCGCACCACCCTGGATCCTCTGGGGCAGGTGTTTATTCACGGCGAGATCTGGAGCGCCGAAGCGCCGCCGGGTGAAATCATCGAAAAGGGGGAAGAAATAGAGGTCACCGACGTGAACGGGCTGATGCTGAAGGTAAGGAAAACATAGTTTCTGGTTTTGAGTTTCTGGTTGCTAGTTTTCAGGATTAAGGTTTTTAACCAGGGACCAGGACCAGGGACCAGGACCAGGAACTAGAAACTTAATCAGGGAGGTTGACATGGCCGTCGCCGTCATCATTATCGTCATCATCGCTTTTATCATCCTGATGCTGATTCTTTCTGCTATCCGGGTCGCCAAGGAATATGAGCGCGGCGTCATCTTCCGCCTGGGCCGGCTGATCGGCCAGAAGGGCCCGGGCCTTTTCCTGTTAATACCTATTATGGACCGGATGGTCAAAATCGATCTCCGGATCGTCACCATGAGCGTGCCGCCGCAGGAGGTCATCACCCGCGACAACGTGCCGGTCAAGGTCAACGCCGTCCTCTTCTTCCGCGTCATTGACCCGCAAAAAGCGGTCGTCGAGGTGGAGAACTTCATCATGGCCACCTCCCAGATCGCCCAGACCACACTGCGCAGCACCCTGGGCCAGGCGGACCTGGATCACCTGCTGGCCGAGCGCGACAAGATCAACCAGCAACTGCAGGAGATCATCGATGAGCAGACGGCTCCGTGGGGCATCAAGGTCACCACGGTGGAGGTCAAGGACGTCGAGATCCCGCAGACAATGCAGCGGGCGATGGCCCGGCAGGCGGAGGCTGAGCGCGAGCGCCGCGCCAAAATCATCGCCGCCGAAGGCGAGTTTCAAGCGTCGGAGAAGCTGGCCAGCGCCGCCACCGTCATCTCCGCCGAGCCGATAGCGCTGCAGCTCAGATTCCTGCAGACGCTGGTCGAGGTTGCTTCCGAACATAACTCAACCACGATCTTTCCGGTGCCGATAGACCTGATCAAACCTTTTCTGGGGAAGGTAAAAGAATAATCTTTTCCTGATTTTCAGACTATTCTTCCCGAGAAGCGTTTCAGTCTTTCTTTCCGGAGAGAGAACAGTGGTACTCATTGCAAATTAATGGGAGTGATACATGGTCCAGTATGACCTGCTGAATCCCAAAGAGTATCCACATCCGGAAGAAGGCCAGCCGTTCAGCCGGCGCCGGCAGGAGCCAGGGCGGGTGCCCTGGTCGGCCGTTGACGTCTTTATCATCATTGCTCTGGTGCTTGTCGGCAATTTCGTTGTTTTCGGGCTGATCGAGGGTTACATATACACGGTTACGACTCAAACGATCAAGCAACCCGTGCCGACGCTGGTTTTCCTCGTGATCCAGTGGGTGGTCTCATTGGGAATCGCTTTTGGATACCTGCGGCTGCGCCGGTTCCACTTCAGCCTGTCTACGCTGGGGTTCCGGCGGACGCCCGTGATCAAGGCGGCGCTGATGGTGATCGCGGTTCTGATCATCACCAACATTGGCTCGGTGATTTATGAGCAATTCATCACGCCGCATCAACAGCAGGCGATCCAGGAGATTCAGCCGTCCCATTTCAGCCTGTTCATGTCGATTCTCCAGATTGGCATTATCGCACCTGTTTGCGAAGAGACATTTTTCCGGGGGATCATCCACCAGGGACTGGAGAGGCGGCTCGGTTTCTTCCCGGCTGCGGTCCTTTCCGCCGCCATCTTCGCTACCGCGCACTTTCAACTTGACATCTTCGTCATTATCTTCCTGCTCGGGTTCGGGTTCGCATACCTGATTCACCGGACTCATTCCCTCTGGCCTTCAATATCGGGACACATGATTTACAACCTGCTGACCGTCATTGCCGTCTATACCAGCCTCGGTAAATGATGCCGCAAGCAGTGACTGGTTCCCGGACGCTTGGGACGCTTGATTTATCATAGTCCAAAATCCCGGTAGCCAAGATCCATTTTATACCCGGTGGGGTTTGTAATTAACTTCCCTGTTTAATATAGTTACACGCGGCATCACGCGCCGGCCGGTAAGGGGTGCTTTAAAAAGCAAGGTTCAGGTTTTGGTGGTTTTGGCCGGCGCGACTGCTTATCAAAGCGCCGGCATTCACATCATGAGCACACCGTGACTCCTGATTACGCACACAGCTACATTTACGTCGCCGCCCTGGGCCTGGTCGGCATGGCCTTCGTGCTGGGGGTGGTTGGCTTTTCGCGTCTCATCCAGAGGCGGCATCCCTATACCGAAAAACTATCTCCCTACGAGTGCGGCATCGAGCCGCTCGTGGGCGACAGCTGGTCCACCTTTGCCGTTCGCTATTATGTCTACGCCCTGCTGTTTGTTGTCTTCGACGTGGAGGCGGTGTTCATCTATCCCTGGGCCGTCGTTTTTCGCAGCCTGGGCAAGACCGGCCTGGCGGAGATGATGCTCTTCATCGCCGTGCTGCTGCTGGGGCTGCTCTATGCCTGGGCCAAGGGCGCTCTGGAGTGGGAATGAAATTTCAAAGTTCCCGGTTTTTCAAGGCGTTTAACTGGTTAGGCCTATATGATTGGGTGATAATGTCAAGTTATTTCGGGAATTGTATCGGTCGGCCGGCATGTCCGTAATTGAAAAATTCGAGCACCCCAACATCCTTACTACAACAACTGACCGGCTGTTCAACTGGGCGCGGTCAAATTCGCTCTGGCCTTTTACCTACGGCCTGGCCTGCTGCGCCATCGAGATGATTTCTACCGCCATGCCCCGGCACGACCTGGCCCGGTTTGGCATGGAAGCGATGCGGGCGACGCCGCGGCAGGCCGACGTCATGATTGTCTCCGGCACCATCACCGACAAGATGGCGCCGGTCCTGATCCATCTCTATCACCAGATGAGCGAGCCGCGCTGGGTGGTGGCGATGGGGGCCTGCGCCTCTGGCGGCGGCATGTTCTGGGACTCCTATAACGTCGTCCAGGGAGCCGACCTGCTGGTGCCAGTCGACATTTACATTCCCGGCTGTCCGCCGCGGCCGGAAGCGCTCCTTTACGGCATGATGCAGCTGCAGGCAAAGGTAAGGCAGCAGACCCAGGTGGGACTGGCCCGGCGGCTGTCAGCGGCGACGATGGTCAAGTATGACGCTGCCGGCGGCGAGCAGTGAGCGCGAGTGGATCAGAGTTGACGTCAGAAGACGCTCTCGAAGCAGCGGAAGCGCTGCTGAAGGATCTAGCGGCGGATATTTTCCTGGCCGGAGCGCGCGTTGAGGTGGCTCTTGACGCTGATTCCTTGCCGGAGGCGGCGCTCCGGCTCCGCGATGACGAGCGCCTTGATTACAAGTATCTGAGCTTTGCCAGTGGCATTGATTTTCCGGACCGGATGGAGGCAATTTACCTGCTGCGCTCGGCCAGTCACGGGATTGTCGCCGAGCTGCGCGCCGGCCTGGACCGGGGAAGCCCGGCTGTGCCAACACTGTCGGGCATCTGGAGTACAGCGGAGTGGCACGAGCGGGAAACGTTCGACCTGCTCGGCATCGTTTACGAAGGGCATCCGGATCTGCGCCGCATCCTCACTCGCGGCGAGGATGGCGACTTTCCGCTGAGGAAGGACGCGCGGCCGCACCGCGTTCAGCGCGAAGAATGGAGTTTTAAGGGCGTTGGCGCCCCCAAGCGGCTGCCAGGCGAGGGCAACCGGACCGAGCGGTCTTGAGATTATGAATAGTTTCCAGTTTACGGTTCCCAGTTGAAAACCTTGTTGCTGGTCAACCGGAAAATCATACATATGAAACGGGAGACGGAAACAAAGCCAACAGGAGCAAGAAATCACTGAAGTTCAGAACATAGCCCCGGCCGAGGCCGGCGAACCGGATTTGCGCCTGGAAGAAATGGTCCTCAACATGGGACCGCAGCACCCTTCAACGCACGGGGTTCTGCGGCTGGTGCTGCACCTGGACGGCGAGCTGATCGTCAGCGTCGATCCGCAGCTCGGCTACCTGCACCGCGGCTTTGAGAAGCTGGCGGAGAACCGCACCTACATGCAGTTTTTCTCGATGCTGTCGCGGCTGGACTACCTGGCCGGTTACTTCATGGAATGGGCCTATGTGCGGGCCATCGAGGATCTGATGGAGATCGAGCCGCCTCCCCGGGCGGAGTACCTGCGGGTCATCGCCGGCGAGCTCAACCGCATCATCAGCCATCACATGGCCATCGGCGACTACCTGCTGAACCTGGGCGCGGTAACGCCGGTGCTGTGGACTTTTCGGGACCGCGAAGAGGTCCTGGACCTGCTGGAGCTGCTGACCGGGCAGCGGATGATGTACAACTTTGCCCGCGTCGGCGGCGTACGCTACGACCTTCCGGACGGCTTCGAAGAGCAGTGCCGCAAATTTTTAAAGCGGTTTCCGGCGATGATTGACGAATACGAGCAGCTGATCACCGGCAACGAGATCTTTCTGGCGCGATCGCTGGGGATGGGCGTGATCTCGCCGGAGCAGGCGCTCGACTTCGGCCTGTCCGGTCCGAATCTGCGCGCCTCGGGCGTGCCGGTTGACTTAAGGCGTCATAACCCGTATTCAGTTTATCCCGAGCTTGACTTTGAGATTCCCGCCGGCGCGAACGGGGACAGCTTCGACCGTTACAAATGCCGGGTTGAGGAGATGCGCCAGTCCGTGCGGATTATCGGGCAGGCCCTGGACGCTCTGCCGGGAGGGCCGGTAAACATGCGGATTCCGCCGATGCTCCGGCCGCCGGCCGGCGAGAGCTTCGCGGCCGTGGAGACAGGGCGCGGCGAATGGTCCAACTATCTGGTCTCCGACGGTTCCTTAAGGCCTTTCCGGCTGAAGCTGCGCGATTCCTGCTTCGTGGCTATTTCGACGCTGCCAAAAATCCTTCCCGGCAACAAAATGGCGGATGTCGTCGGCATCACTGGCAGTCTTGATTTGATCATGGGGGCGGTTGACCGGTGAGCTTTAACATGGCATTCTTTGAGCATCTGATCGCGGCGGTGGTGATCGCCGTGGCGGCGCCGGCCTTGAGCGCCATCGTTTTTCCCTTTGCCGTCCGCCGGCTCTCCGGTTTCATGAGCGACCGGCTCGGCCCCAACCGGGTCGGCCCGGCCGGCCTTTTACAGCCGATGGCCGATTTTCTCAAATTGCTCCTCAAGGAGGACATCACCCCCGACCGGAGCGACCGGCTTCTGTTCATGCTGGCGCCGGTAATCGCGTTCATCACACCGGTGCTCGCCATTAGCATTATCCCGTTCAGCCAGGGATTCACGATTGCCAACCTGAACGTGGGCCTGGTTTACGTAGTCGCCTTTGGCTCATTCACGGTTTTGGGCATCCTGCTGGCCGGCTGGGCTTCGCATAACAAGTACTCGCTGCTGGGCGGCCTTCGTTCCGTCGCCCAGATGGTCTCCTACGAAGTCCCCATGATCCTCAACATCATCATCATCGCCATGCTGGTGGGGTCGCTCAGCCTGAATAACGTCGTCGGCGCTCAGGGCCGGGTCTGGTTTATCGCCGTGCAGCCGCTGGCGTTCGTGGTATTTATCATCGCCGGCATGGCTGAGCTCAACCGCACCCCTTTTGATTTGCCGGAAGCGGAGTCGGAGCTGGTGGGCGGCTACATGACTGAATATGGCGGCATGCGTTTTGGTTTCTTTTACGGCCTCGTCGAGTGGGGCAACGCGACCATCTGGTCGCTTACCGGCGCCACCCTGTTCCTTGGCGGCTGGCGGGGACCGTTCGCCGGCAGCCCGGGCTGGCTGATTCTGAAAGTGCTGGTGCTGGTCTTTGTCGTGATCTGGTTCTTCTCGACTTTCCCCCGGCTGCAGATTGACCAGCTGATGAATTTTGCCTGGAAGGTGCTGATTCCGCTGAGCCTGGTCAACCTCGGCGTCACCGGACTGCTCATCATCCTGCTGCCAAACAACTTCCTGCCGCCGGTGGCGGCTTTTAGCTGGGTGTCGGTGATCGCCTTCATCCTGCTATTTCAGCCCGTATTGAAAAAATCGCTGATTCATAAGCGACTGAGAAGGGCGGCTGCGTGATGTTTAAAGTTCAAGGTTCAAAGTTTAAAGTTGACTCCCGGAAAAGTCATCTTGGGTTTTTTAAGCTTGGAACTTTGAACTTGGAATTTGGAATTAACAAATGCTTGGTCTCTTAAAAGGCTTGGAAATAACGGCGGCGCACCTGTTCCGCAAGAAAGTGACGGTGCAGTATCCCGAAGAGCGGCGGAGGTTGCCCGAGCGCAGCCGCGGCCTCATCCGCCTGCGGCTGAAGGACGACGCGGCGACGCCCCGCTGTATCGCCTGCACTTTTTGCGAGCAGGTATGTCCATCAGTTGCCATCAAGATTATTTATGATGAAAAGCGGGCGGATAAGGTCTGGAGATTTGACGCCGGCGCCGGTCCGATGCTGTCTTTCCTGAACAGAGGGGAGAAGCCGGTAGGCATCGCTCCCTGGCCGCAGGACGCGGCGGAAGCGCCCTCCCGGGGCTGCATCGCCAGTTCTCTGATCGACGCTGGTGAGCTTACCGAGCAGCTTCTGGAGGGGCTGGCGCTAAAAAACGGCGCCTGGGTGAGCCAGGTATTTTCCATAGCCACTTATTATGATCAGTTGGGACCGGGCGCGCCCCGGCCGGGTGAGGCGCCGCCGGCCCCCGCGGAGCGCGCGACAATGGAGGATTGCCCGCAGATCCTGCTGACAAATCACGGTGGCGTCGATCCAAAAAGCATCGATGCTTATGCCGGCGCTGGCGGCTACAGCGCAGCAACCAAGATCATCACCGAGACGCCACCGTCGGGAGTGGTGGAGGAGATCGCGCAAAGCGGCCTTCGCGGCCGCAGCGGCTCCGGTTTTCCCACTGGCCGCAAGTGGCAGGTGGCGGCTGAGACACTGGCACGGCAAAAGTACATCATCTGCAATGCCGAGGAAGGCGATCCGGGCTCCTTTAAAGACCGGATCCTGCTGGAGGAAAATCCGCACAGCGTCATCGAGGGGATGATAGTGGCCGGCTACGCCATCGGCGCCAGTCAGGGTTACATCTATATCAGCAAAGACAACCGCCTCGCCGTCGAGCGCCTCCGCGGCGCCATAGACCAGGCTGAGGACCGGGATCTCCTGGGAACAGAGCTGCCCGGAGGCTTTGCTTTCAGCCTTGAAGTCGTGGAGGTGCCCAAGACCTTTATGGGCGGTGAAGAGACGGCGATCATCGCCACCCTGGAAGGAAAGCGGCCGATGCCCAGCGTCCGGCCTCCTTACCCGGCGGAAAAAGGCCTGCGCGGCATGCCCACCGTCGTCGAGAATGTGGAAACGCTGGCGGCGGTGCCGTGGATCATCAAGAACGGGGCCCGTGCCTTCAATCAGATCGGCGCGCCGAATGCGCCGGGGACCAAGCTGTTTACGCTGCAGGGCGCGGTAGGCAAGCCTGGCGTTTATGAGGCATTCATGAGCACCAGCCTGAAAAAGCTGGTGGCGGAGGTTGGCGGCGGCTTTAAAGGAGAGCCCAAGGCGGCGCTGGTGGGCTCTGCCGGCGGCGGCTTCCTCTCGCCGGGATTGTTTGACATCCCGCTCGACTATGACTCTTTGCGCGAGGCTGGCGGCGACTTAAGCTCCGGAACGATCACGGTGCTGGGAGCGGATGAGTGCGTGGTGGACGTCGCCCGCCAGTGCCTGGCCTTTTTCACCAGGCAGTCGTGCGGCAAGTGCGTTCCCTGCCGCCTGGGGACCTGGCGCCTGCTGGACATCGTTGACAGAATCTGCCGTGACCCCGGCGCCGGCGACCTCGAGCTGGCCCGGACGCTGGCGGAGGATATCCAGGCGGGTGCGCTCTGCGGCCTCGGCCGCGCCTCCGTCCGGCCGCTGCTGACCGGGTTAAAGTTCTTCAAGGAAGAGTTTACGGCGCACGCAGCTGAAGGCAAATGCGCGGCGGGAAAGTGCGGCAAAAGATGAGTTCAAAGTTCAAAGTTCAAAGTTAAGCCTTTGAAATATATTTTCTACGATCTTTGTTTTAACTTTGAACTTTGTACCAAGCTCATTAATAAACATCAATCAAGTAAAAAAGGTGCGTTTCTTGAGTAATGGCACGAGTGACAGACCCAATACGTTGCCTCCGGTCCGGATCTCAGGCACCGGCGCGCCGGTAAAGCTGAGCATTAACGGCCGCGAGGTGATGGCTTATGAGGGAGATACCATCCTGGAAGCGGCCAAGTCGGTCAAGATCAAGATCCCTTACCTTTGCGTCATCAAAGGTCTGGAGCCCTTCGGGGGCTGTCGCCTCTGCATCGTTGAGGTCGAGGGTGAGGAACGTCCTGTGCCTTCCTGCGCCACTCAGGTCCGGGAAGGCATGGTCGTCATCACCGATAGCGAGGAGCTGCTCCGGCTGCGGAAGACATATCTGGAGCTGCTGCTTTCCGACCACAACGCCTACTGCCTGCCGCCGTGCAAGTATGGCTGTCCCACCAATGTTGATATTCCCGCTTTCATCGGCCTGATCGCCGACGGGGACTATGATGAGTCACAGCGGGTGCTGAAGGAGAACCTGCCATTTCCGGCGATTGTCGGCCGCGTCTGCCCGCACCCTTGCGAGGGCGTCTGCCGCCGCGATGAAGTGGAGGAGCCGATTTCGATCCGGCTCTCACACCGCTTTGTCGGGGATGTGGCGATTGAAAAGGGATTTAAGCCTGAGCAGCCTGCCGCCGCCACGGGCAAGCGCGTGGCCGTGGTCGGCGCCGGGCCGGCAGGGCTGGCCAACACCTATTACCTGGCGCTTAAAGGCCATAGCGTCACGATCTTCGAGGCGCTGCCTGATACCGGCGGCATGCTCCGCTATGGCATCCCCGAATACCGCCTTCCCAAAAGGGTTTTAAACGCGGAGCTCGAGCCTCTCTGGGCGATGGGAGTAGAACTGAAAACGGGCATGGCGCTGGGTCCGGATTTCTCTCTCGATGACCTGCTGGGCGAGATGGGGTTTGATGCCGCCTTTCTCGGCATCGGCGCCCACGCGAGCCGCGCCATGCGCGTAGAGGGAGAGGATCTTCAGGGCGTCATTACCGTGGTTGATTTTCTCCGCGACGTGGCGCTCGGAAGTCCGCCCGACGTCGGCGACAAGGTCGCGGTCATTGGCGGCGGCTTTTCTGCGATGGACGCCGCCCGCGTTTCCAAACGGCTGGGCGCCAGCGAGGTGACGGTCTTCTACCGCCGCACCCAGAAGGAGATGCCGGCGCACGAACTGGAAGTCAAGGACGCCATGGAGGAAGGGGTCCGATTTTCCTTCCTGGTGGCGCCGGTGCGGGTGGAGGGCAAGGACGGCCGTGTCGACGGCATGATCTGCCAGAAGATGGAGTTGGGGGAGCCTGACGCCAGCGGCCGGAGGCGGCCGCAACCGGTTCCCGGCTCCGAGAACCTGGTGGAGCTGGACACGATTATCCCGGCCATCGGCCAGATGCCGAAGCTGACGTATATCGATGTTAAAAAAGAGGAAGAATGCACCATCTTTCCGGAAGAGGGCGGTGTCGCCTGCACCCGCTGGCAGACGATCGAGATCAACCACAAGACGTACCAGACAGGGCGACCGCAGGTGTTTGCCGCCGGCGACGCCGTCAGCGGGGCGCTTACCGTGGTGGCTGCCATTGGCGGCGCCAAGAAAGCTGCCTGGGCCATGGACGCCTTTCTCCGGGGTGAAGACATGGCCGCTTACGAGGCCGCTCTGCCCGAGCTGGAAAAACCGCCGATGATTTCCATTCCCGCTTACCGCGACAAAAAAGAAGCGCGGCAGATGACGCCGCAGCTGCCGGTCCCGGAGCGCGAAGGCAATTTCCTCGAGATCGACCGGGGATTTTCCGAAGCGGCAGCCGGAGTCGAGAGCCGCCGCTGCCTGCAGTGCATCTGCGAAGGCGTGGAGAGCTGCAAACTCCGGCGCTACAGCATTGGCGCCGGACTGATGAAGGAGGAAGGCAACCGGTTTGCCGGGGTCCAGCATCTTTACGGTCGCGACACCACCCATGATTTTATCCAGCGCGACCCCAACCGGTGCATTGACTGCGCCCGCTGCATCCGCGTCTGCAAGTACGTAACCGGCTCCGGGGTGTATGATTTTACCGGCCGCGGCGCCGGCACCATCGTCACGCCGCCGTTCGACCGGTCGCTCAACGAGACTGATTGCGTATCTTGCGGCCGCTGCGCCACTCTCTGCCCGACGGGAGCACTGTTTATGAAAGAACGGCAACTTGTCAATTGGCATCTGGATACTTCCCGGTGTATATTTTGCGCCGATTGCGTCGAGGTTTGCCCGGTGGAATCGCTGGCGATCACGCCCGCGTTTGAGCTGGCCACCCCCAGCCATGAGGATCTGCACTGCAATCTGCTTGATATGGCCCGGGGACCGGATTTAAATCCTGCCGGGGCATGTCAGAAAGACCACGCCCCCAGGGAGAACGAAGATCACGCCGCCAAGCAGTACCAGAAGGATGTGCATGGAGGCGAAACCGCTCTGAAGCGGGAGCAGGACAAGCAATGAACGGCTTCTCCACACCTTTGTTTTATATTGTCGCTGCCATCGTGATTATTCCCGCGGTGCTGATGGTCAGCTTCCGCAACCTGATCTACAGCGCCGTCGCCATGATCGTCAGCTTTACCGGCGTAGCGATCGTGTTTATCACCCTTAACGCCGAGCTGCTGGCGGCGGCGCAGCTGCTCATCTACGTCGGCGCGATCTCGATCCTGATCCTGTTTGCGATCATGCTTACCAAGCAGCGAAGCGGAGAGATCCAGCTGTTTTTCCACCGCCAGGCGTGGGCGGCGCTGCCGGCAGCAGTGATTCTCGCGGCGGTGCTGGGGGTGGTGCTGGGCAGAGGCAGGTACAATTACGCGCCCAGGCCGCAAAATCCGGCAACGGCGCAGCTCTCCCGCCTCCTGTTTAATCAGTACGCGCTTCCCTTTGAGTTGGTATCGCTGGTGCTGCTGGTTGCCATCGCCGGCGCTATCCTGCTGGCCAAGAGAGAGAAGCGCCGGTGACGCCGCTTCAATATTATCTCGCCCTGGCCGCGGCCCTGTTTGCCGTCGGCGCCTGGGGCGTGGTGGCGCGCCGCAACATTATCCTCGTGGTGATGTGCCTGGAGCTGATGCTGAACGCGGTCAACATCGCCCTGGCAGCTTTTTCCAACTACTCGGCCATCGGTCCGGGTCGCGGCGAAGTGTTCGTGTTCATCGTCCTGGCGGTAGCGGCGGCGGAGGTGGCTGTGGGGCTGGCAATCGGCATCGCCATGTACCGGCTGCGGGAAAGGCTCGATGTTGACGAACTTGACGACTTAAAAGGATGAGGCTGATTTGAAAGCAGTTGTGCTGCTGATACCGCTGCTGCCGCTGGTCTCGTTTGTGTTTACGGGACTGCTGGGCCGGCGCTACCTGAAGGAGAAAAGCCATTACGCTTCCGTGGCCGCCGTGGCCATCAGCTGGCTCCTTTCCATGTATGTCTTTATCCAGGTAGAGCGGGGCCAGACGCTCTCCTGGCAGATTTATTCGTGGATCGCCGTCGGGCACTTCAGCGTCGATATCGGCTTTCTGGTTGACGAGCTGACCGCCATCATGCTCCTGGTAGTCGCCACGGTCGGCTTCATGGTTCATGTCTACTCGATCGGATACATGCACGGGGACAAGGGTTATTACCGCTTCTTCGCCTATATCAACCTGTTCATGTTCTCGATGTTCATGCTGGTGCTGGCCAACAACTACCTCCTGCTCTACGTTTTCTGGGAAGCCGTTGGCCTTTGCTCTTACCTGCTGATCGCTTTCTGGTTCCCCAAGGTGAGCGCCTCCAACGCCGGCATGAAGGCTTTCCTTGTCAACCGCGTGGGCGACTTCGGCTTCAGCCTGGGGATCATGCTCATTTTCGTCACCCTGGGAACGCTGAGCTACAGCGGCGTCTTTGCCGCGGCCGGCGGCTTAAGCGGCGGCATGGTCACCGCCATCTGCCTGCTGCTGTTTACCGGCGCCGTGGGCAAGAGCGCCCAGTTCCCCCTGCACGTCTGGCTGCCGGACGCCATGGAGGGCCCGACCCCGGTCAGCTCCCTGATCCATGCCGCCACCATGGTCAACGCCGGCGTCTACATGGTGGCTCGTTCCAATCCGCTTTTTGCCCACTCGCACACCGCCATGCTGGTGGTGGCCATCATCGGAACTTTTACCGCTATCTTTGCCGCCACTATCGCCATGGTCCAGACGGACATCAAGAAGGTGCTGGCATACTCGACCGTCAGCCAGCTGGGTTACATGTTCATGGCGCTGGGAGTGGGCGCCTGGACCGCGGCCATGTTTCACCTGCTGGTGCACGGCTTCTTCAAGGGCCTGCTCTTCCTCTGTTCCGGATCGGTGATCCACGCCATGGGCGGCGAGCAGGACATGCTCAAGATGGGCGGCTTAAGGAAGAAGATCAAGATTACCTACTGGACCTTCCTCATCGGCGCCCTGGCGCTTTCCGGTTTCCCGGGCCTCTCCGGCTTTTTCAGCAAGGACGCCGTGCTCGCGGGCGCGTTCGACGGGGGCTACTATTACTTCTGGATCGTCGCCGTGATTACGGTGTTCCTGACGGCTTTTTATTCTTTCCGGCTGATCTTTCTCACGTTCTTTAACGAACCGCGAGACGCCAGGCTTTTCGCCCATGCGCACGAGTCGCCCTGGGTGATGACGGTGCCGCTGATCGTCCTGGCGGTGCCCACCGTGGGGGCCGGCCTGCTGCTCGGCGTTCCGCCGGAGAGCGGTCATATCGACCACCTTCTCCACGGCGTCTTTGCCGCCGCCATTCATGCGCCGGCGCATGAATTCGGCTTGTTATCGGCGAGCCTGATGGCCTTTTCGGCTGCCGTGGGCATCGCCGGCATCCTGCTGGCCTGGCATTTTTACCTGCGCTGCCCCTGGCTGCCGGCAAAGGCTTGCAAGCGCTCCGGCCGCCTTTACACGCTGCTGCTCAACAAATATTACATCGATGAGATTTACTTCGCGGTGATTATCAATCCGGTGCGCCGCTTCTCCGGCTGGCTCTGGCGGATCGTTGACACCGGAGTCATCGACGGAGCGGTCAACGGCGCCGGCTGGCTGGCGGTAGGCGCCGGCCGCGCCTTCCGGCCGATCCAGTCCGGAAAGATCCAGGGATACCTGTTTGCGATGATGCTGGGATTGCTGGCGCTGCTGGCGGTTTATCTGATTTTAACTTTGTGACCTAGTTTCGAGCTTCTGGTTTCTAGTTGAAGAAATGACAACTTTTAAAAGTTTTGAGGAAATACAATGTTGGCAGAAAGCACGTGAATTGACACGCGAAATTTATAACTGTTCTTCAACAGGGTCTTTTGCCAAAGAATTTGGCTTACGTGATCAGATTCACAAAGCGGCAATTTCCACATGCTCAAATATTGCGCCAGGTTTTGAACGTGGCGGTACTGCTCAATTCATCCGATTCCTTTCAATTTCTAAAGGGTCAGCTGGAGAAGTTAAGGCTCAGCTTTATCTGGCTCTCGATCAGGAATATATTTCATCAGAAGAATTCCATAAAATTTTTTCACTGGCCAATGAAACAAGCAGAACCATTGCCGGGTCTATGACCCATTTGAGAAAAACAAGAATTAGGGAAAAAAAATACAAATTATCAATGTTTGTGCTTGACCGGGAACTAGAAACTAGAAACTAGAAACTTGTATTCTTTTCAAACCCAGACAGGCTTTCCAATATTGACGGTGATGACCTTCCTCCCCACGCTGGGGGCGCTGGTCATGCTGGTGCTCATGCGGGGCCGGCCGCTGCTATACAAGTATACGGCGCTGGCGACAACGGCGGCGGTATTCGTACTGTCACTGGTGATGGTGTTTAAATTCAACCAGAACACCGCCTCGTTCCAGTTCATCGAGAAGGTCAACTGGATCCCGCGGCTCGGTTCCAGCTATCACATGGGGGTCGACGGGATCAGTGTCTTGCTGATCCTGCTCACGACGCTGCTGTCACTGGTGATCATCCCTGCTTCCTGGAATTACATCAAGGACCGAGAGCTCAGCTTCTTTGCTTCGTTCCTCTTCCTGGAAACCGGCATGATCGGCACTTTCTGCGCCCGCGACCTGCTCCTCTTCTATGTTTTCTGGGAGCTGATGCTGATTCCCATGTATTTCATCATCGGTGTCTGGGGCGGCCCCCGGCGCATCTATGCGGCGTTTAAGTTTTTCCTCTTCACGATGGCCGGCAGCGTCCTGATGCTGGTAGCCATCGTCGCCATCGCCTATCTGGCGCGGCCCAACCACTTCGCGGCGCCCGTTTTTGATCTGGACCAACTGCAAAACGCCGTGTTCTCGTTCCCGGTACAACTGGCGGCTTTTCTAGCCTTCTTTATCGCTTTCGCCATCAAGGTGCCGATGTGGCCGGTGCATACTTGGCTGCCGGACGCCCACGTGGAGGCGCCCACGGCCGGCAGCGTCATTCTGGCGGGGGTGCTTCTGAAGATGGGCGGCTACGGCATCATCCGCTTCTGCATTCCACTGTTTCCGGACGCAGCGGCGGCGGCTGTTCCCTATATACTTATCCTGTCAATCATTGCCATTATCTACGGCGCCTTGCTGTCCCTGGTGCAAAAGGATTTGAAGAAGCTGGTGGCCTACTCCAGCGTCAGCCACATGGGCTTTGTCACCGGCGGCATCTTTGCCCTCAATATTATCGGCGTTGAGGGTGGCGTGCTGGTGATGTTCAGCCACGGACTGCTAACAGGATCTCTTTTCCTCCTGGTTGGCTTTGCCTACGAGCGCCTGCATACTCGCGAGATCAGCGCCATGGGCGGGTTGGCGTCGCCGTTCCCGGTGCTGGCCTCGTTCCTGCTTTTCTTCACGCTGGCGTCTCTGGGCCTTCCTGGCCTCTCCGGTTTCGTGGGCGAGTTCCTCAGCCTGCTGGGCCTGTTTAGCTATAACAAGGCGATGGCGGTGATCGCGGCCGGCGGCATCATCCTGGCGGCGGCGTATCTTCTCTGGATGTACCTGCGCACCATGTTCACCGAAACCCGCGATGAAAAGTGGTTTAAACTCTCGGATCTAAACCTGCGAGAGATCAGCTCCCTGGTGCCGCTGGGAGCGTTGGCGATCTGGGTCGGCGTCTATCCGGCCACATTCATCAATATCATCAACCCGTCGGCCTCCCGGCTGGTCAATCAGATGGCGCCGTATATGGCTCAGCACGGCAACTTTCTCACCCGCTTTCTGGCTGCCTTGGGAGGAAGATTGTAGATGCAGCATGATGTTGTCGCCATTGTTCCGGAGCTAATGCTGGTCGCCACGGCGCTCCTGATGATGCTCATCGATCCATGGGTGCCCCAGAAAGAGCGGCGCGGTTTCAGCTGGCTGGGAATTCTCGCCTGCGCCACGGCGGCGGTCTCCACCTGGCTGTCGCGCGGGGAGCAGTTTACCACCTTTTCCCATGGCATCGCCCTCGACAAATTTACTGTATTTTTCAAGCTGTTGCTGCTGGCGGTGGCGGTGCTGGCGATGCTTCTCTCGGAGCAGCATCTGGAGCTTAAGGACAGGCTTCTGGGCGATTATTACGCGCTGATCCTGCTGGCCACGGTGGGACTGATGGTGATGGCCGAATCAATTGACCTGGTAACGTTTTTTGTTGGTTTGGAGCTGATGTCCCTTGCCAGTTACGTGCTGGCGGGCTTTTTCCGCCGGAACAGCCGCTCCATCGAGGCGTCGCTGAAGTACTTTCTCACCGGCTCTTTTGCTTCCGGCATTGTCCTTTTCGGGATGGCCCTGCTGTACGGGATCAGCGGCAGCACCAATTATGAAGAGATCGGGACCGCCATCCGGATCGGGCCGGTCGACGGGCATGTGATGGTGATCGCCATCGTCCTCCTTATCGGCGGCTTCGCCTTCAAGGTGGCGGCGGCGCCGTTCCACAGCTGGGCTCCGGACGTTTATCAGGGAGCGCCTACCCCGGTCGCCGCCTTCCTCTCTGTCGGGCCCAAGATCGGCGCGTTTGCGGTCATCATTAAATTTTTCACGATCATCCTCGGCTCCGAGCACACCCGGTGGACGCCGCTTTTGATCGCCGTGGCGATTGCGACCATGCTGATCGGCGCCACTATGGCGCTCTTACAACGGGATCTCAAGAGGATGCTGGCTTTCTCCAGCATCGCTCACGTCGGCTATTTATTGCTGGCGGTGGTTGCCCTGGGTGAGAACGTCAACTCATTTGGCGATTCTTCAATCCTGTTTTATCTTGCCGCCTACGCGGCCATGAACATGGGAGCCTTTGGCGTCCTGGTGTTTCTGGCAAATTCGGGCAAGTTCGGCGATAGCCTCGATGAAATGGCGGGCCTTGGACGCCGTTACCCCGGCGCCGCGGGTGTCATGACCGTATTTATGTTTTCGCTGGCGGGGATCCCTCCCACGGCGGGTTTCCTGGCAAAGTTCTACCTCTTCGCGGCCGTAGTGGACGCCGGTCTGGCGTGGCTGGCGGTGGTGGGAGTGCTCTTCAGCGTCGTCTCCGCTTTTTACTACCTGCGCGTGATTGTCTACATGTACATGCGCGAGCCGGAGGCTGAGGCGGCGGCAATGGAGCCGACCGGCAAGCGTTCCTGGGACCTCACCATTGGTCTGGGACTGGCCACGGCAGTCGTTGTCGTTATGGGCATTCTGCCCGGTCCGGTGCTAAACGCGGCTCAGGACGCGGTGGCGAAGATTCTGGGAAGCTGATCCCGGCCTCGCCGCTGGCAGCTTGCCGAAAAAAAGGACCGCTGGGAGGAGCGGTCCCGGAACCCGCGCCATCAAGCATTCAGCTCCTGTCAGTGCGGGTTGTATGTTTGCCAGCCGCCGATGGCAATTTTCAGGCGGTCAGTCTTCCCAAGCCTCGTCATCGTCGCTGCCATCAGCATCCGTGCTGCTTGCCGTATCTTCAGGCAGAGCTTCATCTTCGGCATGAGCGGCGTAATCGACGCGGTCTTCGTCATCCTTCATGGCGATAGCCTCGTCTTCAGGCTCGATAGAGCTGGACTGTTCACCATCGAAAAACATCTGGTCACCTCCTTTCCCAAACCCTGAATTCTCTGAACGCGTCGAGCTTACAGGAATTTTATTGTCTATAGGTTAAAAGGTTGTTATTAAAATGTGACACTTTGTGAACGCGAGGTCTTGCCAGGTATCGGGGCGTGCTGATAGACTTGAGCCCTCCACAAGGTTTGAAGTTCTGCAGATGGTGGCAGTATACGGGCATCCAGCCTCCCAGGAAGGGAATCATGGACCTCCACGTATGCAAAAGCTGCGGGACCGTCGCTAACGTCGAGGCTACGGGGCGTTGCCTGACCTCCGTGACCCGAAAGCACGTCTGGATCACGGGCGCTCCGGCGGAAAGCTATATGCAGCGCC
>JACWAM010000103.1 GCA_014874265.1 Thermoleophilia bacterium
ATCTTATTGGCGGCACCACCGAGGCAAACCGGGCGGCCGTCCGGCTCGAAAAAACCGGCTACCGGGTGCTTGTCAGCGTGGCCTCGCCGCTGGGGGAGGCGATGGTGCGGGCCGGCTCGGTCGACCCCGGGGCGAAGGACGCCGCCTCGATGGCGGCCGCCATCGGCAGAACTGGGGCCGCGGCGATTCTTGACTGCTCGCATCCTTATGCCGCTAAAGCGACCAGCGAAGCCCAGCGCGCCGCGGGGCTGGCGGGGGTGCCGTATCTGCGGCTGGCCCGGCCTTTTTCTCCCGCCGCGCCGGGTGCTATATATGTCGATTCCTGGCAGAAGGCGGTGAGCATCCTGGCCGATGCCGGCGCGGAAACGCCGCCACGGCGGGCCCTGCTTACCATCGGCACGCGCAACTTGCGCCACTTTGTTCTTACCGGAGGCCGCCGCCCTGATTTTGCCGTCCGGGTCCTGCCGGTTCCAGGGTCGCTTGACGAATGCCACCGGCTCGGCGTTCCCCCGCGGGACATTATCGCTGCCTGCCCGCCACACAGCACAGATTTCAACCGGGCTTGCCTCAGGCACGCGGGAGCCCGGATTCTGGTGACCAAGGATACGGGAGCCGAAGGCGGACTCGCTGAGAAGATCGAAGCCGCGCGGCTGGAGGACTCTCTTGTCCTGATCATCCGCCGGCCGCTGGAGCCTGCCGGAGCTTTTTATGAGCTGGACGGGGCGCTGGCGCAGCTGAGAAAGGTGCTCGAAGGTTGAGGCCGGCCGAGCCAACACAGCCGGCCGGCAAACGGACTGGAGCCGCCGGAAGCGCCCGGGAAAAAACGCGCGAACGGGCGCCTGCCCGGATGGTGCGCCAGGCGCGCCTGGCTGCTGGCTTTTTTACGGTTTTTCCATTTTCGGCTTCCGGCAGCCTCGAGGAAGTCGCGGCGGCCGGTTACCTGCTGCCGCTGGTCGGCGCTCTTCTTGGCGGCATCGAGGGCCTCGTGGCCTGGGGCTCCTTGCGGCTGTTTGGCCCGCTGACCGCCGCCGCGGTTGTCCTGGCGGCGGCGCTACTGCTGACCGGTCTTCATCATATGGACGGTCTCGTCGATCTTGGCGACGCCGCCATGATCCGCGGCAGCGCTTCCCGCAGGCTGGAGTCGCTGAAAGACCGAACGGCAGGCACAGGCGCCGCCGGGGCCGTCTTGTTGACTTATCTTATTACCTGGACAGCCCTGGCCGAGCTGGGCGATCTCCGCCCGGGAGCGGCGATTGTGTACTTCCTGATCACGGCGGAAGTTTGTGCCCGCCTAGGGCTGGTGATTGCCGCACAGGCGAGCCGTCCGTCTCACCCCGGGAGCGGCAGCGTTTTTATCGATTCCTTTAAGGGGGGCGCCGGCTTCGCGGCTCTGGCCGCCGCTGTGGCGATCCTGGTTCTGGTAGCCATGCCGGCCGGCCTGCCGCCCGTCGCAGCGAGCGCCGCCGGCGCCGCTCTGGCCGCCGTTCTGATCGCGGCAGCCGCCAGGCGGCTTTTTGGAGGCGCCAACGGCGACGTGCTGGGAGCAACCGTCGAGCTGGCGCGGATGATGTCCCTGCTCGCAATCATTCTCGTCCTGAAAGCCGGTTTCTAGTTTTTCTGGCTCTGTTTTCCACCTCCTGAGTAGGGGGGTTTTAACTAAAAACCGGCAATTGGCTTTCCTAGGAGGTGGCGGGCTCGCGGTTGCTGTGCACCGCCACGGCCAGCTGATTGGCAAGACTCAGAATGGTATCAATCATCGATGGAGTAAACGGGTTTCGGTCCGGAAACACCATCGCCATGGCGCCGACGATCTCCCCCTTGCAGACCAGGGGCAGCGTGCAGAGGCGGTTATCGTTTGCATTCAGGCCGTTAATGATAAAAGCATCCGCTGGCGAAAGGGTTTCCACGCCGGCATCATCGGAGGTGATGATCCGCTGCTCGAGCACGGCGCGGACAAGCATCGTATTTTCTTCCAGCCGCCGGATTTTGAGATGCTTGATTATTTTCGTGTCGGAACCGGTAAAGGCAATGTTAATCAGCGCTTTTTCATTGCTGTCCAGGCAATAAATGCTGGCGGTGCGGCAACCAAGCCAGTGCTCGGCGGCCGCCAGACACTGACTGGCAATTTCACCGAGGTTGAGCGGGCTGGCGCAAACGGCCGCCACGTCACGAAGCAGCCGGACTTTGGTCAGCTCTTCACGGGTCTGCGCGTGGAGGATTGAGTTATGCATGGCCAGTGATGCCCGGTCGGCTATAACCTGGATCAGCTCCCAGTCATTGATCGAAAAAGCCCCCGCGCGCAAACTGCTCAGGACCAGCACTCCCGTTGGCGAACCGTCCATCCGGAGCGGCACGGCCAGCGCCGAGGTGATCCCCGAATCCTTGAATGTCGGGCAGGCTTCCGGCATGCTGCGGAGATCGTCGATTTTCATCGGTTTATTTGCCGCAAAAGCACCTCCGACAAGCCCCTCGCCGACCAGGAATTTTTTACCGTACTTCAGGTTGATTCCCTCGTTCGTCACCTCGCGAATCTCCAGAAACTGGCGACTGTTGCGCATTCCGGCCATTTCGGCCACCCAATCCGCTCAATTCGGCCACCCTCGGAGCGGAGCGACGCAAGGCAACCTAATTTAATCACATAGTGGCCGGTTTGGCCGTCTG